>NZ_CALNBI010000399.1 GCF_937874145.1 uncultured Chitinophaga sp.
GGCGTGGCGAGCACGGATTGGCATGGTGATGCAGTCGTGGCGCGACCATTCGCGTTGGGGTGTGAGCGAGCTCCTTGATCACCTAGGTAAATATTATGCCCCGTATACAACCGGTCACCTTCCGGCACCGTGCGGGTGGTGGAACAGGCCGAGAGTGCTATTAGCCCGATGGCGAGGATGCGGATGTTGCTGTTGGTCATTGGTCTCTCAGTTTTTGCTTCTTGGTCTTTTTTGCCTGTCTCCCGAGTATCTCGCGGAATTCGTTGTAATCCATGATGAGCATGAAAGTCAGCCCCGTTTCTACCACCTGGCCCTGTATCACGGCTTCGGTGAGGTTGCGCTGGTAGGCCCTGATCCGGTAACGCCCGTCTTCGGTTAGCATGTATTCGGCAGACATGTCCCCGATGATGGAACTGGCATCCTGCCCCTGCGTCTGCGCGCCCGCTATGCCGATGTTGGAGCCCACGCTCACCGTGAGCCGGTCGTTGAACAGGCGCTTGGAAACGTCTACCTTCAGGTTCGTATTTTCGTCCTGTGTGCCCTGGTCGTTATATTCTTTCTGGCTTTCCAGGTCGAAGTTGATGTCTACTCCCTTTATCAAACTTCCCGCCAGGTTGTTCAGCTGCTGGGAAAGGATCTTGCTCACAGAATTCCGCGCGATGTCTTCCGCCGGGTTGCCGCCGCTGTTGATGCTTTCGAAAGGATTGTCGGAGATGAAGCGGTTCAGCACCAGCAGGCCCATCACTTGCTTGTTCAGCTCCGATTCCACCTGGTTGATCTGCTTGATGCGGGTATACACGACGCCGTTCAGCACGCCCTGGTCTTTCTCCGGCATATCCAGCTCGAAGGCAATGTCGGGCTTCAGCAATTCGCCGGTAATCTTCAGGAATACATATACCGGCACTTTCTGGCGGAAGCGGTTGCGCCGGGTATTGTCCGTATCTGCCGCCATGGCGTCGCCCACGAGATCCCCCGCCACCGCGTTCACTTCGTAGCGGGCGGTAATATCCACGTCGGCGCTCATAGGGTCGCCCGTCCAGATGATGGTGCTGCCTTTCTCGATCGCGAATTCACGCTTGATCAGCTGGTTAAGCGACATGGCGTATTTCCCTTCATTGATCTCGTAACGGCCCGTAAGGCTCATTTTGCTGGAAGGGTCCATCGTCAGGTTGAGCGTGGCCGTACCTTTCACTTCCAGGTAGTCGCCGTTCGACTGGTCGATGATCAGTTTCATGGTGGATTCGGGCGTCACCTCCACGTCCGCGCTCACCACGAAGCCCTTGAGGCCCGTCACGCGGGCAAGCGTATCGGGTTTGGGCCGGAGGGATGTGTCCAGCCACATGGCCGGGTCGATGAACTGCACCACGCCCGCCCGGTCGGCAATGCCCGGTTCTTCCTCGGGGATCTTCACCGTGACCATGGACTTTTCCCGGAGCTTCAGCTTCATCTGCACCCTGGGCAAATCCAGCGTCCCCCGGATCTGGGCGGTCACGTCCACGAATGCCGGGCCGTAATAAAACTGCTCTTTATTCTTCGGATCCTCCGGCCCCAGCGCCTGGAAGTTCTCCGCCGTGAGGTCGAGGTTGATGTTGAAGGCTTCATAATCCTGCGTCCGGATGTCGCCGGTGATCACGGCTTCGTTGCCCGAACTGTCTGCGATCACGAAGTTGTTGAACTTCACGCCGGACTGGTCCAGCGTCAGGTCTTCCGACGGCAACCGCATGATGCTGTTGATCATCGTGACCCTGCCGGCGACTTTCTCAAAATGGAAACTGCCGAGGATGTCCGGGTCGTCCATCGTGCCTTTCAGCGTGGCGTTCCCGGTAAGGTGCCCGCTCATTTCCGTCACGTTACCGAAAGTAAACGGCTGGACGCTCTGCATGTTCAGCTTCGTGATATCCAGCCGGATGTCCATCACATCGGCGTAAGTGCCGCTCACACGAAGGTCGTTGTCGTTACCCTGGCCCTTCAGCGTAGCGTCGAGCGCCACGGCCATCTCCGCATTGGTTTTGGCCGTAGCGGCGAGGCGGCCGAGGGAGGCGCCCATCACGGCAAGACTGTCAATCGTCAGGTTGCCGTCGATCAACGGCGTTTTCTCTATTTCGCTGATGGTAAACGTGCCGTTGCTGATCCCTTCCGCCAGGGCCGTATCTTTTTCAATGAGGGAAGTAATGGTACTCAGCCTGAAATCCTTCAGCGCCACGGTCAGATCGGGGAGGAGCGCGCCCTGCGCGAGCGGGGCCGAGGTGATTTTCAACTCCTGCGCGCCCCGCTGCAGGCCGATGTCGGCAAACGCGACGCCGCCATGCAGGATGAGCACTTTATTATCCCCGCTCACGTCCCATTCCTGCCGGTTGAGCAGCAGGTCTTTCTTGAGCGAAATCACTAAACTGTCCTGCAAACCATACTGCACCAGCCCGCCCAGCCGGTATCGCGGCGATGCGCGGCGGCCCATGACGAGGTTCCAGTCCAGCAAACCGTTCGATGCCGTCACGTCGGCCCGCGTCCGCCCCAGCGGGATCTGCGGGTGCCGCAGCCTGCCGAGGAGCAGGTCCGCCGCCATCTTGCTGCTGTCGGCGCTGACGTTGGCGATGAGCGTATCCACGCGGAAGGAATCGTACCGCATGCCGGGGATCGTGATGTTGGCGAGGAGCAGGCTGCTGTCGGTATCCATCCGGCCGTTCAGGGTAACGGGCCGGCGCAGTTCCAGGTCGGGGAGCAGCTTGGCGAGGGATTTCGGGATAGCGATACTGCCGTTGAAATGCAGCCACTGGCTTTCCGCTTTCTTCGCCTTTGCGGTGGCGGATGCAGCTTCGAGATGGCGCGTTACCATATTGGTGGCGTCTGTCGCGAAGGTCTGGTAATTGAAATCGCCGTTGGCGGTGATATACCCGAATGGCCCCGTCAGGCTGATGCGCTGCAGGCCTTCCACAACGCCCGCCCGCAGCTGGATGGAATCGAGGGAGTAAAGGTTCTCCGCGTCCGCCAGCTGGATCTTGGACACGATGGCCCAGGCTTCCAGGCGGCGGGGGCTGAGATTGGCGACCTCCGCCTCCACGCAGGTTTTGACGGACATGGGGCTGGTGGTCCAGTTCGTGGCCATGAGGTCCAGCTTGTCGAGGTCTGCGCGCAGGGCGATGTCCGGGTGCAGCGTATCGAGCCGCCCTTTCAGGTCGAAGCGCGCCTGTGCATTGGTGTCGCGGATGCTGCCCTTCGCGCCGTAAGCGCCGGCGATGAGCGTGGCATCCACCAGTATGTTTTGGTAAGTATAACGGTTGTAAGTAAACGATGTGATGTTGACGCCGGCTTTGATATTCGCTTTCTGCGGATCGGTGCCCCTGCCGTTGGCCGTGACTTTCCCGGAAAAGCTTCCCATGGCCGTGTCGCCCAGGATGCGCCCCGCCTGCAGGTTCCGTGTGTCGAGGGCGAGCTGGTAACGTATCTTGTCCATATCCGTAAAATCGGCGACTTCGCCCCGGATATCAGCGTTCCCCATATCGGTCTTGATGGCCAGGACGGGCTTCAGCAGCTGCATGCCCCCGCGGATGCTGCCGTCCACATCCAGGCGGCCGGGCAATTGCATGCTGGCGGGCAAAGTGCCCGCAGGCAGCCAGGACTCCATGCCCCGCCGCGTGGTGCGGAGCGTCAGCGTAGTGATATCGGCGCCCATTTTTTCGGTATTGGTCACCTGGTAAGCGTCTCCTTTAATATACAGGTAGTTCCTGTCATTGTCTTTCACCTCGATCCCGGGTATCTCCAGTTTCGCCAGCGTGCCGCCCAGTTTCCCTTTCAGGTCGAGGCGCTTTTTCCAGAGCGGGGCCAGCGATGTGTTGCTGCGCATGTCCGGCACGAAGTACAACGCCTCGCGGAGGGTGAGCTGCGAGGGGCGCACGTCCGCCGTTACCTTCATCAATTCGGGGTGGGCCGACAATGCGTCCCACGAAGGAGTGAGCAGCTGCAGGTCGGCGGCGATGTGGCTGGCGCCGGTCTGCAGGATGAAGTCCTTCAGCTGCGCTTCCTGCGGGGTATAGCGCACCTTGCCGGTGAGGCGCTTCAGTTCAAGGCCGCTCTGCTCTTTCAGGGAAGCATCGCGGACGGTGAGCAGCGTGCTGTCGGCACTATAATATATATCACCGGCATCCAGGCGGAGGCCGGTCAGCCCGATGTAATTGTAATCCACCGCTTCCCTATACCCCAGCTTCTTCGCCGTGTAATTGTTCATGGCGAAGTCCGTCTCGCGCACGTTCACCTGTCCCGCGATCACCCGCCAGGTATTGGTGGAAGATGTATCCGGCGGTGTGGCAGTGGTGTCGCGCCCCTGCCGCATGTCCAGCGTGGCGGTGGTTTTCTCCAGCGTCAGTTCTTCGGCCGCCACGAGGGTTTCCAAAAGACTGAACCGCATTTTGCGAAGCTCCAGCCTGCCCACGGCGCCCGTGGTTTCGAGGCCGCTGGTTTCATCGGAATACGACCATTGTGTATTGCGGATGTTCAGCTGGCGCGCACCCAGGTTAAAGGCGGCGGCCACCGTGTCGGCGACGGGCGGCGGAGGAGGGTCCGCAACGGGCCGGTACAGCTGCCGGATGCTGGCATTCAATCCATCCACGTCGAAATTCCGCAGGTAATACATCCCGTTCTCCGGCTGCAGCGTGTCGGGCAGGGCTTCCAGTTTTTTTAGGTGTACATTGGCGAGCATCCCGCCCAGGCTGTCGTTGAAGCGGACGTATATGCGGTCGAGTTGCACGTTGCCGATATTATACCGCAACGTGGTGCCCGACTCTTCGATGAGGGTATCTTCCGGCGCGGCGGGGGAGCTGAAGGCGTCGATAACGAACTGGTAGTTGAAGGCGGAATCCTGCAGGGGGCGGTAAACGTTTACCACGGCGTCTTCCCAACGCAGGGTATGTACGCTGATCTCGTTGCGCAGGAGGGAAAGGAGGTTATAGCGGACGGAAAGCTCGCCGCTGGAGAGCAGCGTATCTTTCCGGGTATCTTCGACGTAAACGTCCGTGAGCTTGATGGCATTCCACCACGAAATCCGCAATCCGCCGATGCGGACGTTGGTTTTCAGCTGCTTTTGCAGGTACGATTCGGCTTTTCCGCGCATGAAATTTTGAACCGGCGGAAGCTGCAGGAGCAGCAGCAACACCACGGGCAGCAAAATTATCGTCAGCACAATTCCTATGATCCAGCGAAATATCTTCTTCCGGCGAGGGGTATTCACGTATGTATTACAGTTTTATATGGTGAAAGGTTAAACAATGCTGCTTCAAATTCCGTACCTGCCTCAAAAATAAGGGATAAACCCTTAGTGGAAACCGGAAACGCTGAAAATCACATATGTATAATTATAATGAAAGAAAAAAAATGTATAATTTCGTTCCCGGTTGTATGTGGAACCGGATACTTTTTTACCGGTATGTGTCGTTGTTATAGTTCAGTAACTCCTTAAAACATTTCACCTTGAAAAAAATCACCGGCATCGTATTGCTGCTTGCTGCCCCTTTTGTTTCAAAATCACAGGACTGGCATATCGGAGGAACCGCCGGGATCAGCAACTATAACGGAGATCTTACGGAGAAGCGTATTGACTTCAAGCACATCGGGCCCATGATCGGCCTGCAAGTGAAACGGGACATTAACCGCTGGCTCACATTGCGCGGCGGAGTTACGTTCGGACTGGTTTCGGGGGACGACAAGGACAGCGAAGGCATCGGCCGCCGGGCAAGGAACCTCAGCTTCAAATCCCCCGTTTTCGAAGGGCATGTAGGCGCGGAACTGAATATCCTGGATATCGACGATAAAGGCTTTACCCCTTATATTTTCGGCGGAGTCGGCCTGTTCGGCTTCAATCCCTCCGCGAACGACGTCAACGGCAACCGCATCTACCTCCAGCCGCTGGGCACAGAAGGGCAGGGGCTGGCGCAATGCCCGGAACGCGGAAGTTTATATTCCCTGGCGCAGGTGGCCATCCCGTTCGGCGCGGGCTTCAAATACCTGTTGTCCGACAAGTTCACGATCGGCCTGGAAGTAGGCCTGCGCGCCACGTTCACCGATTACCTCGACGATGTGAGCACCACTTACGTAGATCAGAACACCCTGCTGGCCGAGCGTGGCCAGCTGGCGGTGGATATGGCATGGCGCGGCGATGAACTGCACGGCGGATCTTACCCGCTGGATGGCGCGCAAAGAGGCTCGGATAAGAATAAAGACTGGTATGCCTTTTCCGGCGTAACGTTCATGTACCGCCTCGGCAGCTCCGGCGGCAACCGCAGCACGAAATTCTCCAAATGTTTCCGCATGTAAAATATTTTGGCACGATGGTTGCGTAATAGTAAGCACATTACAACGCCCCCAATCAAGTCCAAATAGAAAAAGTAAAAGACCGTCTTTCGTGACGGTCTTTTTTTTATGCATAAAAATAATCGGTAGCCATGCACACAAAAAGTTGTGTATCGCGAAACGCAAGTGTGGAGCGGCTTTGGGGAGAAATATCTACATTGGCATACTTCTTGAATTAACAGCCGCAAGTCCGGCAACCGCCAACATCAAAAGGGGATGAAGGACCAGATCAATCTAAAACCAGCAGGCTATGAAAAAGCTACTCCTCCTGGCGCTCCTTCTCGGGGCAGCCTATGCAACGCAGGCACAACATGGACGGTACGACAGAGATTCCCGTTACGACAGAGATTACCGCCGCGGAGACGACGATTGCGACGATGACGACCGCCGCGGGCACAAGCATTACAAGCGCGGGCACAAGCATCGCGGCCATCATCATCATCATGATTACCGCCGGTACGACCGCCGGACGGAAAGGGTGGTAGTGGTAAGGCCGCGCTACCCGTTCCCTCCGCCGCCGCCCCCGATACCACTGCCTCCCCGGCCGCGCGTATCCGGCGTGATCGTTTTTGGTAACTGATTATAGTATATCTTTTGTTGTCACAATAATAATGTACCGCAAAAAGTCCCCGGTTCCCCGGGGCCTTTTTGATTGTGTATAGGCACAAAAAAGACGCCGGGTGCCGGCGCCTTTTTTTATCATCTGTAGTAAGCCTGCGCTTACTTATGGATCTCGGAGGAGAAATGAAACTCGATATCGGGGTTGTTGGCCCGCTCCGTATTGAGGTACCATTCCGATTGCGCGAGGTATACGAGGTGCCCGTCTTTGTCCATCACCACGTTGGCGCCTTTGAAGCGGATGAACTCTTCCAGCTTCTTTTTGTCGCCGGTGATCCAGCAGGCCTTGTAAAAGGGCAGCGTATTGAACTGGCAGGATGCGCCATATTCCTGTAACAGGCGGTATTGGATAACCTCGAATTGCAGATCGCCCACGCAGCCGATGATCTTGCGGTTGCCGTTGTGCTGCGTGAACAGCTGCGCAACGCCTTCGTCGGTAAGCTGGGAAATGCCTTTTTCGAGTTGCTTGGTCTTCATCGGGTCCTTGTTCACCAGCTCCTTGAAAAGTTCGGGCGAGAAGCTCGGGATGCCGGTATAGAAGAAGTTTTCGCCTTCCGTAAGCGTATCGCCGATCTTAAAGTTCCCGGTGTCGAACAGGCCCACCACATCGCCGGGGAACGCATCGTCCACGATGTTCTTTTCCCGCGCCAGGAAGCTGTACGGGTTCGCAAAGCGTACGTCTTTGTCGAGGCGCACATGGTGGAAGTATTTATTCCTTTCAAACCGGCCGGAACATACGCGCAGGAAGGCGATACGGTCGCGGTGGCGGGGATCGAGGTTGGCGTGGATCTTGAAAATGAAGCCGGAAAACTTATCCTCCGTAGGCTTCACCACGCGGGTGCTGGCCTCGCGGTCGCGCGGGGTGGGAGCGATGTCCACGAAAGTATCCAGGAGGTCTTTCACACCGAAGTTGTTCACCGCGGAGCCAAAGAACACGGGCGCCAGTTTCCCTTCGAGGTAAGGCTGCGCGTCGAACTCATCGTATACCCCTTCGATCAGCTCCACGTCGTTGCGCAGCTGGGCGGCGTCGGTGGTGTTGAAGAGCTCGTCGATTCTCGGGTCCGTCATGTCGGACATGGGAACGATATCGTCGTCGGTCGCCTTGCGGTTGGCCGCGAAAGACACGAAGCTCTTGTCGTACAGGTTGTAAACGCCTTTGAAGTCCTTGCCCATGTTGATAGGCCAGCTCAGCGGGCGCACCCTGATATTGAGCAGCTCTTCGAGCTCGTCGAGGAGGTCGAAGGGGTTTTTACCGTCGCGGTCGAGCTTGTTGACGAAAATGATCACGGGGGTGTCGCGCATGCGGCAGACTTCCATGAGCTTCTTCGTTTGTTCCTCCACGCCCTTCACGCAGTCGATCACCAGTACCACGCTGTCCACCGCGGTGAGGGTGCGGTAGGTGTCTTCGGCGAAGTCCTTGTGACCGGGGGTATCCAGGAGGTTAACGAGGATATCGCGGTATTCGAAGGTCATCACGGAGGTGGCTACGGAGATACCGCGCTGCCGTTCGATCTCCATGAAGTCGGAGGTGGTGTGTTTCTTGATCTTATTGGATTTCACCGCGCCTGCCGTCTGGATGGCGCCGCCGAACAGGAGGAATTTCTCCGTGAGCGTGGTTTTACCGGCATCCGGGTGGGCGATGATGGCGAATGTCTTCCTTTTATTAATCTCGTTGATGTACTTCATCGTTTTGCAAATGGCAGCAAAGGTACATTTTTCCGGGAAAAAGGAGCATGCCGTGTACGTTTGGCATTGGTTTATATGTTATTTTTGGTTTATGCTATCTTCCCTCAAGATCTTATGGAACAGCTTGAAAATGGCCCTGCAGGAACTGCGGGTGAACAAGCTGCGTACCTTCCTGTCGCTCCTGGGCATCACCATCGGTATCTTCTGCATCATCGCGGTGCTGACGGTCACCGACAGCATGGAATCGTCGATCCGGAAAGACCTTAATTCACTGGGAACCAACGTTATCTATGTGGAGAAATGGCCGTGGGACGGCGGGGGCGAATGGTGGCAGTACGTCAACCGGCCGCAGCCGGAGTTCCAGGAAGTGCGGCAGATCCGGGAAAGAGTGGGCTCGGCCGATGCGGTGACCTTCACCTTTTCCACCGGCGGCCGTAAGATCGAGTATGGCTCGGATTATATGGACCAGGTGATCCTGATCGCCACCTCTTCGGACCTGGATAAGATGCAGACGATCGAACTGGCGGCGGGGCGGTATTTCAGCCCTTCCGAGTTCAACAGCGGGTCCAACGCCGTGCTGCTGGGCTGGAACCTGGCGGACGGGCTCTTCGGCGACGCGGAGCTGGCCATCGGGAAGGAAATCCGGGTATCCGACCGCAAATGCCGGGTGATCGGGGTGCTGAAGCGGAAGGGAGAAAGCCTGATCGGCGGGGTGTTGAATGATGATTGCGTATTGATGAATTATCTCCATGCCCGCACGATCGTAGACGAGCGCAACTGGAACACGAATACCACGATACTGGTGCGCGCGGCCGACGGGATACCGACGGCCCAGCTGAAAGACGATCTCACCGGCGTGATGCGGGCCATCCGCCGCCTGAAACCGGCGCAGTCGAACGACTTTGCGCTGAACGAGATCACCACCGTGCAGGGGGAATTGACGACGCTGTTCACCTACATCAACGCCGGCGGCTGGATGATCGCGGCGTTTGCTTTGCTGGTGGGTGGTTTCGGGATCGCGAACATCATGTTCGTGACCGTGAAGGAAAGAACGAATATCATCGGCCTGAAGAAGGCGATCGGCGCCCGTCCGGGCGTTATACTCACCGAATTCCTCATCGAATCCATGATCCTCTGCATGGTGGGCGGCGGCCTGGGCTTGCTGATCGTATACGGCGGCGCGCTGATCGCCAAAAATATGTTCAGCACCTTCCAGATCGGCCTTTCGGTAGGGAATATCATCCTGGGATTCTCGATTTCCGGGGTTGTGGGCATCATTGCAGGATTCATCCCGGCCTGGAGCGCCAGCAAGATGGACCCTGTGGTGGCGATCCGGAGTAATTAACCGTACTTAACGGCTATTTCAAAGCATCATCCCGACAGTAATTTGATCACGGTGCCCGCACCGGATGCATTAATAGGTCGCAGATACGCATTTTCATGTCGCGGGGATGCATTAATGGGTCACAGATGCGCATTTTACTATCGCGAGGAAGCATTAATGGGTCGCGGCGGGGCGTTTTTCTATAACAGGAATGAATTAATGGGTCGCGGCGATGCATTTTCCTATCGTGGCGATGTATTAATGGGTCGCGTCATGGTATTCCCCTGTCTTGGAGATTGATTAATGGCCATCGAAAAACAACTCTAAAGTGGCATAGGTCAGAAAGGTTACCCCGGTTATGCTTTTCAAAAAAAACTACAATTCATTTAGTTGAACGGGATCTTGACTTCCCTTTTTTTTTCTCCCGGTAGATTTACTAAACCTATCTTTCAATACTTCAAAACCGGTCGCGGCACCGGGCACTCCGGCTTTCGTTGCTGTCTTTATCAATTGGTAAACCATCAGGGCGGAACCATACGCTTCCGAACCCGCGAGCTTCCTCGTACATCGCACCTTCTCCAGCACATCCGCCAACTGGAATTCAATTTCATCCAGTTGGTCATACAATGCCAGATCCTTCGAGATTTCCTCCGGCGAAATGAAATTTGGAATAATGGCCTTGTTTACATCGAATGATTTAATCACATCCTCTACAAACACTTTATTGGATGTATTAATTTTAGTCAGCCTCCGCTTTTCCGTTTCATTTAATCCTATCAGAAAAGGCATGGCTTTAGCAAGTTCTGCCAACGACTTTTTAACGGACTGCACGTCCTTTTCAGCCATGCTGGCCGATAATCTGTTTTGAGGTGTTTCAGTCATTTCAATAAATTTTTAGGGTAATAAAAATCAATCTTCCGGATCAATACAGGCATCAACAAACCAGGGGCAACCTTACATTTCAACAACGTCCTTTCAACTGCTGTTCCATCGAATATAACCAAAATCAAAACACCACAAACTATTCTATATGAATCACATACATGTTTGAGTGCATCGGTGGCACATCTATTGCCTTACATGAATATCTTTGCACTCAATTCAACAGATACATGAAACACATATTCCTCGCCGGCGCCCTATGCGTGACAATGTTCTCAGGCTGTGAAACCACCCAGCAGATCCTCAGCACCCTGCCAGCCTCCACCGGCCAGCCCAACAGCTTCCAGATCGCGTCCGGTCTTAAAGAAGCCCTCACCATCGGCGCACAGAACTCCGCCAGCCGCCTGTCGTCGCCCAACGGATTTTTCGCCAACGCCATGCTTAAAATCCTCATGCCCCCCGAAGCTCAGAAAGTGGAATCTACCCTCCGCAGCCTCGGCATGGGCAGCGTAGTTGATAAAGCCATCCTCGCCATGAACCGCGGCGCTGAAGAGGCCGCCAAATCCGCCGCGCCCATCTTCGTCAACGCCATCAGGCAGATGACCATCACCGACGCCATCGGCATCCTCCGCGGCGGCGACTTCGCGGCTACCGATTACTTCAAACAAAGAACCACCGCGGCGCTCACCACCGCCTTCAGCCCCGTCATCAACAACGCCCTGAAGAAAGTGGACGCTACAAAATATTGGGCGGACGTCTTCACCGTTTACAACAGGTTCTCCAAAACGCCCGTCAATACCGACCTCACGGCCTACGTCACTGAACGCGCCATCAATGGCATCTTCCATGAAGTAGGGGTGGAGGAGCAAAAAATCCGGAAAGATCCCGCCGCCCGCGTCACCGAATTGCTCAAAACGGTTTTCGGCAGCCAGCTGGCCCAAAACAGGTAATTTTTCCCCCGGCGGAAGCTGCGACTCCGCACTTCTGCCGGTAACGCCCCATTTTTTTTTCGAAGCTTTCCCTTAAATTCGCGGACTTATGCCGGTAAACATACTTGCCATAGAGTCTTCCTGCGACGATACCAGCGCAGCCGTCATCTCCGACGGGAAAGTACTGTCCAACGTCATCGCCGGGCAGGCGGTGCACCAGCAATACGGTGGCGTGGTGCCGGAGCTGGCCTCGCGCGCCCACCAGGAAAACATCGTTCCCGTGGTGGACCTCGCCCTGAAGAAAGCCGGCATCCAGCCGGAAGACCTCAGCGCCATCGCCTTCACCCAAAGCCCCGGCCTCATCGGTTCATTGCTGGTGGGCAGCTGCTTCGCCAAATCCATGGCCCTGGCGCTCGGCCTCCCGCTGATCGGCGTCCACCATATGCAGGCGCATGTACTGGCCAACTTCATCGACGATCCCAAGCCTTCCTTTCCCTGCCTCTGCCTCACCGTTTCCGGCGGGCATACGCAAATCGTACGGGTAGACGGGCCGTTGCAGATGTCCGTCATCGGCGAAACCCTCGACGATGCCGCCGGCGAAGCCTTCGATAAATCCGCCAAACTCCTCGGCCTGCCGTACCCCGGAGGGCCGCTGGTCGATAAATACGCCCGGGAAGGCAACCCCAAAGCCTTCCGCTTCCCGGAACCGCAGATACCGGGGCTGGACTTCAGCTTCTCGGGCCTCAAAACGTCGATCCTTTATTTCCTGCAGGAGAACAAAGCCAAAGACCCCGCCTTCGTGGACAACCACCTGGCCGATATTTGCGCTTCCATCCAGCACCGGATCGTTACGATCCTCACCAACAAGTTGGTGAAAGCCGCGCAGGAAACGGGCATCACCGAAATCTGCATCGCCGGCGGCGTCAGCGCCAATTCCGGCCTCCGTAAAGCCCTGGAAGACCTGGGGCGGCAATACGGTTACAACACTTACATTCCCCAATTTCAGTATTGTACAGACAACGCCGCCATGATCGCTATGACGGCGCATTTTAAGTATCTGGCCGGGGCTTTCAGCCCGGCCGACATTGTACCCACCGCCCGAGCGGCATTTGATTAAAATTGTTATGAGCAACACGTGGTTTCAATTCCAACAGTTCAGAATCGAACAAGGCAACAGCGCTATGAAAGTTTGCACCGACGCGTGCTTACAGGGCGCCTGGACAGCCCGGCATCTGCAAAAATCAAAACCCGAGCGCATCCTTGACATCGGCGCAGGGACCGGCCTCCTCGCCCTGATGCTCGCACAGGAAACATCCGCTGTTATCCACGCCATTGAGCTGGACTCCCCATCAGCGAAGGAAGCTGTAGTAAATTTCGGGTCTTCCCCCTGGTCAACCCGCCTGTGGTTGATCGAAGGCGACGTCCGCACGTACAACACCGACGAACGGTATGATTTCATCATCTCCAACCCGCCATTTTTTAAGAAAAGCCTCCGCAGCCCCGATGCTCGCCGGACAGCCGCCATGCATGCCGCCACCCTTAGTTTCACGGACCTGCGGGACGCTATCGCGCGCCTGCTGAAACCCGGCGGACAGTTTTCGGTGATGCTGCCGCCCGCGGAATTCCAGGAGTTCCGGGAACTGGCGTTGGAGAAGGGGTATTATGTGCACACTTTGCTGAATATCCACAGAACGGCTTCGGACTATGCGTTCCGGGCAGTAGGTATTTTCGGGGAAGGCGAGGTCGAATTCGAAACCAACGTCCTGACCCTCCAGGACGCGGATCTTGATTACACTGTAGGTATGGCGCAATTACTGGGCCCTTATTACCTCTACCTCTAGATCCCAACAATTGCATTTATAAACCAAACGGCCGCCCCGGTAACGAGGCAGGCCGTTTGGTTTTTTTATGCGTTCAACCACCGTCAGGCGAAGTCGAGGGGCAGGTCTTGCCGGTTCGGATCGTTGGGGTAATCCAGGTCCGGGATAGGGTAGCTTACCGTTTCATGGACAAGATCTTCCTGCCGGATCGCCGAACGGCGGACCAGTGTGGCTTCGATGACGTCGGGGATCATGACGTCGCCGGCGCCGTTGCCCGCGATATCGTAGGCGACGAACGTTTCGCCGTAGTTGTTGCCATGGACGTGCACCAGGGCGAAGTCGGCCCCCAGCAGCCGCAGGATTTTTTCTACATCCCGCAGGCGGTTTTTCAGGTCATGGAATTCGAACACCAGCTGGTTCACCTGGCCGAGGCAGGCCAGGAAGCGGGGATGATCGAGCAGCCCGTATTCGCCACCTTCGATATCGATTTTCAGCAGCAGCGTTTCATTCTTGAGCCGGAACCTTTCGATGTGATGTTCCAGCGTATCGTACTGCCCGTTCTTCTCCGGCGAAATGCCTTCTTCCACATACCCGATATGGCGGGCCTGCAGCACGCCCAGGTAGTTTTTCCAAAACCTGGTCTCGCGCCGGTATTTGCGGGCCTCCCTGAATTGGAGGGATTTGAGGAAACGGCGGTACTTGCGGCGGTAGGCGGCAGGTGCTTCAAATAAGGTCGGGTCGAACATAAGAACGGGCTTCCCGGTCCGTGCGTTGAAATCTTCCTCGAAAGAAGTTTCCCAGCCCACGCCATACGTCAGGAGCCGGTCTGTAACGGCGAGCGTGCCGTTGTACACAACGTAGCCTCCGTCTAAGTTCCGGCCGATCCGGGTTTTGTTCTTAATGCCAATGGGCGATAGGAAATCGATTTTGTTCATATGCTATGGTTTCTGGATGCTGCTGTTAGCTAAATTGCTGTTGGATGATGGCAATATCGGAAATAATCGCCGGAAATCTTCCGGTTTGCGGGGATGGGGATGAAACAAATAAACGAGATTTAGAAACGGATCGACTAACGCCGCACATGCGGGATGATGTATTTTGAAACACCAAAATCCACGTCATGAAAATCGTTTGGACCATATTCGCGGCACTGCTGATCTCATCCGCACATGCAAAACCTGTTACTCCGTTGCACGACCGTTCAATGGAGGTGACCTGGCCCGCCGGAAACGCCGGTACCGGCAAAGTCATTTTCGATCTTACCCCCGGCAAACCCCTGTTCAGCGAAATCTCCCTGGCGGGCAAACGGATCGCGGCCGCGGTGGACCCGGCGTTCGTTGTGACCGTTGGCCGGAGGGACCTCCTTTCGCAGAACGGCTGGAATATCTTCTTCGACAAAGTGCCCAACAGGCCGTATCAAACATATTTGTTGTCGGTAGAGAAATCGGACGCGTCCGTGAAAACGGAAGGCAGCCGTACGGTGGTGACCATCGGGCCTGTTTCCACCGAAACCTTCCGCGGCCGGCTTGAGATCACGCTCTATCATGGCAGCCCGCTGTTCAATGTGGCCGCCGTGATCGCCACGGAGGCGGATGCCAAGGCGATCGTCTTCGACGCGGGGCTTTCCGCCCGGCCGGACGCCTGGCGGCAGATCGCCTGGATCAACACGGGCGACAGCCTCGTAACGGCGCCGTTTACCGCCAGCGACACCGCGCGCAACGTGCCCGTGAAATACCGCGCCATCGCCGCCGCGGGGCAAGAGGGCACCCTGGCCGTGTTCCCGCCGCCGCACCAGTACTTTTACCCGCTGGATGAGGCCTTCAACCTTCGGTTTACCTGGTACGGCAATAACTACAGGGGCCTGGTGAAAGGCCAGGGCATCGGTATCCGACAGGAGTTGCAGGGCGACAAGCGCTTCGTTCCCTGGTTCAACGCGCCGCCTAAGACGGAGCAGCGGATGAATTTCTTCTGTCTGCTCGGGGTCGGAGGGAATCCCGCGGCGTTTGCGGCCGTTAAAATGTTTACGCATGACGACAGGTACGTGCAGCTTCCGGGGTACAAGACGATGTCGAGCCATTTCCATAATGAGTTCGTGATGAAGGTGATGATGGCCGGGAAGCCTGTGCCGGAGAAGCCTGAGTTTGTGGGGGTGTTCAAGCAGTTGGGCGTCGATATCGTGCACCTCGCGGAATTCCATTACACCGCCGATCCCAGGGGGCCGGACGATAAGCGGCTGCCGCAGCTGAAGGCGCTATTCGAGCTATGTGAGAAGCAGTCGGACCGGGAGGTCCTGCTGTTGCCGGGCGAGGAGCCCAATGAGTTCTTTGGCGGGCACTGGCTGAACATCTTCCCGCGGCCGGTGTACTGGGTGATGTCGCGCAGCGGGCAAACGCCGTATGTGGAAGACAAGCCGGGGTATGGGAAAGTGTACCACGTTGGGAACAAGCAGGAAATGCTGCAGTTGCTGAAGGATGAGAAAGGCCTGGCGTGGACGGCGCACCCTCGGACGAAGGGGTCCGTCAACACCCCGGATATCTATAACCATGAAACCTTCTTTTTGTCGGACCGCTTTATGGGCGCGGCGTGGAAAGCGATGCCCGCCGATTTGTCGGAGCCCCGACTGGGCAAGCGCGTACTGGACCTGCTCGACGATATGAACAACTGGGGGACGAAGAAGACGGTCGTAGCCGAGGCGGATCTGTTCACCATTACGCAGGAGAACGAAATGTACGCCCACATGAACGTCAATTACCTCATGCTGGACAAGCTGCCCGCGTATAAGGATTCCTGGCTGCCCATCCTCGACGCGATGCAGCATGGGCGGTTCTTCAGCACCACGGGCGAAGTGCTCATGCCTTCGCTGAAGGTCAACGGAAAGCTGTCGGGCGAAACGTTCCAGTTGCCGGCAAACGGCAAGGCCGACGTGGCGCTCACGCTCAGCTGGACATTCCCCATGCATTTCGTGGAAATCATTTCCGGGGACGGTGAGAAGGTCTACCGCGAGCGGATCGATTTAAACGATACGGAAGCTTTCGGCGAGCGGAAATTCAATTTCAGCGCGCAGCTTGCCGGCCGGAAATGGGTGCGGGTGGAAGCCTGGGACGTGGCGGCGAACGGGGCTTTCAGCCAAACGTTTTACATCCGTTAGGAAGAGGGTGATTATTGTCCGTCCAATTCCCGACCTTTGCATCCGTACGGCGCCTGCCGTGCGAATCATGTAAAACGTTTATCATTGGACGATTCGATCAGTTTAAATAAGTTTATCAGCGATACCGGGTATTGTTCCCGCCGGGCGGCGGACGACCTCATTACCCAGGGCCGTGTTTTATTGAACGATAAACCGGCGGTGCTGGGCAACCGCTACAAACCGGGAGATACGGTGGAGGTAGACGGCAGCCTGATCACGGCCGCCAAAAAGGAGAAGCGCGTGTACCTCGCGCTCAACAAGCCCGTGGGCATCACTACTACTCCCGAGCGGCACATCAAGGATAACATCATTAGTTTCGTGGGTTACCCGCAGCGGATATTCCCCATCGGCCGTTTGGATAAGGATTCGGAGGGATTGATTTTCCTCACGAACGACGGTGATATCATCAACAAGATCCTCCGCGCCACGAACAACCACGAGAAGGAATACATCGTGCGGGTGAACAAGCCCATCAATACGGCGTTT
>NZ_CALNBI010000400.1 GCF_937874145.1 uncultured Chitinophaga sp.
AGAGGCGGTCCCCGTGCTCCCAAACCCGATAACAAGATTTACTTCATTGCCTTGCTCCCTACTGCTGAAGTAGGCAAGGAGATCATCAAAATAAAACAGGAATTCGCCGAACAATACGGCCCGATGTACGCGCTGAAAGTACTCCCGCACATTACCCTGCAGGTACCCTTCACCGCAGACCCGAGCCTCGAAAGAGCCTTCTGCGAAGAACTCACCGAGTTCGCCAAAACACAGGCGCCCTTCGAAGTAAGCCTTAACGGCTTCGGCACCTTCCCGAACAAACAAAACCGCGTCCTCTTCATCAACGTGGAGAAATCCGAAACCATGAGCGCCATGCACCGCCAGCTGATCAATTTCCTCCGGAAGGAATTCGGCTTCAGCACCATGCTCGCCCGCACCGGCTTCACTCCCCACGTTACCGTGGCCTTCAAAGACCTCGACGACGCTACTTTTGAAAAAGCATGGCCCGAATACGAAAACAAAGAGTACCAGGCTTCCTTCAAAGTAAACAACCTGTACTTCCTCCGCCATAACGGCAAATCCTGGGAAGTACTCCAGAAATGCAAACTCGGCGGCGCCTGATCCATCAGCGACCCCCGTCAATAAAAAGAATCCGGTGCCGAAAGGCCCCGGATTTTTTTTGTCCCCTTACACAAAGAAATCCGGACCCCCAGGGCCCGGATTCCATCATTCTTCAGTTGTGTTTTAGTATAGTGGCAAGCTTATTTGCTGACTTTGTATACTCCCTTGCTTTCCTCCACGATCCTCACTTCAGTGGATGCCGCGATCACTTTCATCATCGAGTCGAGATTGGGGTCGCTGAACGTACCCATATACTCCATCCCCGCGATGGCGCTGTCTTCGATGCGGATCGTGATGCCGAAATACTCTTCCATGGCGGAGAAAGTGGCGGCAAGACTGGCGTGGTTGAATACGAGCTTGTTGTCTTTCCAGGAAGTGAAATTCGGATCGGTTTCCGTAACCGCCCGCGGATCTTTCCCGGACTGCACTTCCGCAGCATGGCCCGCCGTGAGCACGAGGGCATCCGATTTGCGGGAAGCGTTGGAGAAGGCGACTTTACCCGTTACCACATTCAACCGCACAGGCTGTTCCTCATACGCCTTGATCCCGAAGGAAGTACCCAGCACCTCGGTCTGCGAAGCACCCGCATGCACGATAAAGGGATGCGCGGCATTGGGCGCCACATCAAAGAAGGCTTCACCTTCCAGCTTGATGTCCCGGTTATTTTCAGCGAAGTGCTCGTCGTATTGCAGGGTAGAATGCCGGTTGAGGTACACCTTACTGCCGTCGGGGAGGGTGAATAATTGCTTCTCCGAAGTGGCGGCGAGGGGAATGGTTTGGTCCGTATTCGCGAGGAAATACGTAATCCCTGTGGCGAGGATGGCGGCAACGCCTGCGGCGGCGAGCCATCTGCCACGCCCGCGGTGGGCCACCTGCATAGGTGCCGGCTCTGGAGTGGCGATCTTCCGGGAAAAACGCTCCCAATTGGCCGCCATGTCGGGCTCCGGCACCACGTTCCAGGCGTCTGCAGACAGGTCCCAGGTATCTTTCAGGGCTTCGTAGTAGGCCTGGTTGGCAGGGTCTTCCTGCAGCCAGTCCGCCAGTTCCCGCTTCTCGGCCCCGGAGATGGTGCCCTCGATATCGCGGGCGATGAGTGTATCCATATATTCGTTGCTCAACATGCTAGTTTTTTTCTGATAGGAAATACTTTCTTGACAATGGCGTGGATGGTGTAGGGAAACATCGTCATTCCAGGTATTCCCTGAGCGAATGCCGCAGCTTTTTAAGAGCTGTGATCATCTGGTTTTCAACCGTTTTGACGGAAATCTGCATCGTTTGGGCGATTTCCTTGTAACTCAGTTCCTCGTAACGGCTCAGCATAAATACTTCCCGGCATTTTTCGGGCAGCGCGTCTACCGCCTGGCGGATGCGGGTCTGCGTGTCTGCGAGGTGGACCACCGGCGCGGTGGCCTGTTGTTCTTCCGCCGCCGGCCCTATCTCCTGGGGAGGGCCGCCCCGCCGCTTGTGCTTGTCGATATGATCAAGGGCCATGTTGACCCCGGCGCGGTGCAGGTAAGCTTTAAAGTATACTTCCCCAAGCTGGCCGCGCCGGTTCCAGACCTTGATGAAAACCTCCTGCGCCAGGTCTTCGGCGGTAGCCATATCCGGCACGAGGCGGTAAATCGACTTGCACACAAGTGCAAAGTAAGCCTGGAAGAGCGCTTTCATAAACTGGTGCTCGTCTTCCCGTAAGAGTTGCAATAACCGGTCGTTTTCTGACATATTGCAAAAATAACCGGTTTGGGCTTTCGCAATATGCATATCAGGACGAATGGCGGATGACAGTACAGCGGTTGCTTTCATTAGAGTCCTATCGGTAGTGCTATTGCTTGATAACTTTTCCGGAACCTGAAATATTTACGTTCACGGTCGGGGGATTGCCTGAGTAGCGGATGTTGCCGCTGCCGGTGATCCTGGCATCCAGCCGGTCGCTCACGGAGATGGACTGGTTGCCCGAACCGGTGATTTTGACATTGGCATTCACGGTTTTCACCGCATCTGCGTGGATATTGCCGCTGCCTTCGATGCTGGCGTGGTAATCGCGGGACTTCCCTTCCGCCCGGATATTTCCCGAGCCGGAGAGGTACAGGCGCAGTTCGTTGGCGTCTACCTTCAGCCGGGCGTTGCCGGAACCGTTAAGGTCTGCCGTGAACTGGGTGCTCCGGATGGTGTCCGGCGTGGTTACCTCGCCCGAGCCGGAGAACACCACTCTGCGGTAATCTTCGCTCTGGATATGGAC
>NZ_CALNBI010000401.1 GCF_937874145.1 uncultured Chitinophaga sp.
TCGCACAACTTGAGCGCGGCCTGCCGGCCGACCTCGGTGGCGTGGAGCTGGACGTAGGGATTCGATTGATCCCACACATATCCTGCCAAAACGGAGCAGATCTGTTGTTTGATGAGGGGATCGGGATTTTTGGAGAAGAAGATGGTATCGAGTGTTCCCTCGTACCAGGCCATCACGTAAGAGCGGAAAACGTTCACGCCCTGCATGGTAGGCTCCATGTATTCCTTCTCCCAGTCGATATTTTCGCCCTGCAGCTTGCGGATCACCAGTTTGGACGCGGTTTGCGCGGAAACGGTGGCCAGTGTTACGCCGGAGGAGAAAATGGGATCGAGGAATTCGGTCACGTTGCCGGTGAGCACGAATCCGTCGCCATAAAATTTATCGGTAGTGGCGCTCCAGGCTTCGAGCTTGCGCGGTTCAAAGACCAGCTCCACGTCTTTGAAACGCTCCGCGGTATACGGCTCTGAAGCCAGCATGGCGCGGTACATTTCTTCGGGCGTGCCGGAGAATTTGTCGTGGAAAGTGTGGTCGCCCACGAACCCTACCGACGTAACGCCCGTAGAGAACGGAATGATCCAGATCCATACGCCTTTGTCGTGCACTACCGCGGTGATGCGGTTGGGCTCGTCGGCCATGGAACGGCGCACGTCGTTGGTGTGCGCGAATAATGCTTTGCGGGGTTGTAAAACGGACTCTTTTTCGAGGTTGAAGAGTTTGGGGATCACGCGGCCGTATCCGCTGCCGTCTACGATAAAGCGGGCTTCGATCTGCTTCTTGTTGCCGTTGGCGTCTTCCACCGTGGTAACGGAATCGGAACCGTTGAAGACGATGTTGGTCACGGTGGTTTCATATTCCACCGGAACGCCCATTTGCTCGACGGTGTCTGCCAGGGTTTTGTCGAAATCGGCGCGGGTTACCTGCCAGGTCCATTGCCAGCCGGGGGTGTGCTGTTCAGCAAAAGTGAAGTCGCAGACTTTTCCCTGCTTGACGAATTTCGCGCCGTACTTCTGCTGGAAGCCTTTTTCGGAGATGGCGTCGATGAAACCGGCTTCGGTAAGGGCGTCCATGCATCGGGGTAACAGACTTTCGCCGATCACGAAGCGGGGGAACTTCAGCTTTTCGACGATTTTCACTGAATAGCCGGCCTTGTTGATTATGGATGCGGCTACCGTACCGGAGGGGCCGGCGCCAATCACTAATACATCCACCTTTTCAGTTTGCATATGGAAGGGTTTTTGTTTTTTATGCCTTCACGCAGCGCAGCAGCGTATAGCTCAGCCCCACGTTGTTGTTCTCCATCACCACTTCCAGCCCTGCCGCACGGATGCAGTTGTAGAACTCGTCCGTATGGTACATCTGGCTGTTGCCGTTGGCGATGGCGGTAAAGTACAGCGAGGTCTGCTGCAGGCAGAACGCTGCGGATTTGAATTGTTGCTTGTCCCAGAAAGGTTCCAGGATATACACACTGCCACCGTCGTTGAGCGCTTCGCGGCAACGGCGGAGGATGCTGATGATCTGTTCTTCGGAGAAGCAGTCGAGGAACTGGCTCATCCAGATCACGTCGAAGCCTTGTGCGAAGGGCAGGCTTTCGTCGAGGATGTTGGTTTCGAAGAAGGAAACGCGGTCCTGCAAACCGGCCGCTTCAATATTCTGGCGCGCCACATTGATCTGCACGGGCAGGTCCATGATGGTCACATGCACTTCCGGATCGTAACCGGCGCAGGCCATGGACCACTTCCCGGTGTTGCCGCCGATGTCGAGGAGCTTTTTGGGCTTGTGTTCGAACACGATGGGCAGCACGCCGGGGAAGGCGAGGTCGGAGTAATAATGGTCGAAGTTGAACCAGCTGGTGCGGGCGGGCTCGGGAAGGATAGAAAGCCCCTGGTAGATGGTTTCCCACGGCCCCAGCTCCTGCAACCCGGCCGGGCGGCCCTCGGTGAGGCTGTCCTGCAGGGGGTACATGGCTTTGTAGCACACATCGTGCGAGAAGTCCATATTGATGCGGGTCAGCGGATCATTCAGGACGAAGAAACCGGTTTTGGTGAGCGTGTATCGTTTTTCGTTCACCAGCAGCATATCCAGGCCCAGGCCCGCTTCCAGCAATACACGCAGCGAATAGCGGGAAAGGTTCACTTTCGGCAGGATCTCTTCGATGGTGATCCCCTGCATACCCGCGTCGGATACGGCTTTGAGGACGCCCATATCCCTCAGCGCCTTGGAGGCCTGGAAGGCAATGGGAGCAAAAGCCAGCCAGAGTGCCTGTTCTTTCGCCTGTAGTGCGGTTTTCGTTTCCTTCGTAAAAAAGTTCATACGTTGATCTGCGTTTTTTTAATTTTTTACAATGCAGCCC
>NZ_CALNBI010000402.1 GCF_937874145.1 uncultured Chitinophaga sp.
GATTTTTACCGGCATGAGGCTTTTCACCACGTCCACAAAGTTCTCCACGTAACGGGGGATGTGGAAGCTGACGTAGTCGCACTGCAGCAGGCTGTGAATGATTTCAGAGCGCCAGGGGATCACGTTGAAGGTGTTGGCCGCCGGGAAGGCGGTATGATGGAAGAAGCCGATTTTCAGGTCGGGGCGCAGCTGGCGCAGGTAGCCGGGCACCATCCACAAATTATAATCGTGGATCCAGATCATGGCGTTGGGCGCGGCTTCCTTCGCGGCTTTTTCCGCGAAGATGCGGTTCACTTTCAGGTAATGTTCCCAGTGTTCGTGATTGAACTGGGCCTTTTCCACGAAAGCGAAGATCGCGGGCCAGAAGGCCTCTTTCGAAAAAACTTTATAGAAAATGTCAATGTCATTTTTCTGCAGCATCACCGGGCTCGCCTCCAGGTTGGGATATTCTTCCTGGTCGATGTAGAAGTTCTCTTCCGGTGCGGGATTTTCCTCATCGGCTTCCTGCCAGGCGATCCACAATCCGGGGCGCCCGCTTTTAAAGAAATTGGTGAGGGTAGGGAGGATGCCGTTGGGTGATTTGGGCTTCCTGCGCACCAGCTCGCCGTCTTCCACGGCGGTCTCGAACGGGAAGCGGTGGTAAAGCATCACCAGCTGCGTGGATTCCGCAGGCGGGGCGGCGGGTTCGGCATGACCGTAAAACGGCCTGAAGTCGTCGAAATGCCGGAGTGATTCCAGGATGCCGCCGGCGCCGGGGGCGTTGGCGATGTAGGTGTCTTCACGGCCTTGCACGGCGCGCACCAGCGCGGGCTCGGCTGCGCCCACTACCACGCCGCGGAAGCCGCGGCCGTAGAGGGAAAGATCGTTCAGGGTATCGCCTGCCACGAGGATTTCGCTATCGGGGACCTGCAGGAGGTCGGCAAGCTGCCGCAATGTGGCGCCCTTGTTGACGGAGGGGGGCAGCACGTCGAGGAACTTGTTGGCCGACAGGATAATATCACATCCCAGGGCGGTTTCGAGGCGGGAGATCTCCGCTTTCACGGAGGGATCGTCAAAGAAAAATGAGCAACGGCGTTGCTGGGGCACCGGCTGGAGGCGGATGCCTTTAACTTCGTTCATCTGGTCCATCACAGCCTGCTTGCCCGGCCATTTCAGTTCGATATTGTTCTGAATGGGTTGTATGGGCAGAAGGGTGTGGCCGTCGAGAATGGTAGCGCCCACATCGCAGATGATGTAATCGGGCGTGGGAATAACAGGGTCTGCCAGGAGCGGGAGAACGGTTTCTACTCCGCGGCCTGTTACAAAGATGAGACGGAAGTCAGCGTTTTGCCGGATCAGGGCATACAGTTGTTCTTTGTGGGTTTGACTTCCTCCCAGGAATGTTCCGTCTAAATCGGTCGCAAGGATCATACTAGTGTTTTTGGTGATAGAATATGTGTGAAAGCCATTAACTGGCTGAATGTGAGCGGGGTTACGGGTTCGATAGCGACCACAAAGGTACGGAATTAAGCCCAAGGGGTTGGGTGACAACTTGGCGAAAATGGTGACGATTAGTCACCCGAAACGCTTGTTTCATCCGTAGTTTTTTATTATATTGGCCGTAATGATACAGCCAAAACGATTATTTGACGCGGTAGCTTACCAGCAGGAAAAATTTCCGAAACCGGACATGCTTGCCTGCAAAATTGATGGAAACTGGAAACCGTTCAGCACAGCAGCAGTGGCGGAAAATGCGCTCCGCCTGGCCGCGGGTCTTGTCGACCTCGGCGTCAGCGGCAACGATTTCACGCCCGAAGGGGCGGACAAGGTCGCCATCATTTCGAACAACAGGCCGGAATGGATTTTTACGGACCTCGCCGTTCAACAAACCGGCGCGGTGCTCGTCCCGCTTTATCCCACTACCAACCCGCTCGAAGTCAAGTTCATCCTGAACGACGCGGCGGTGAAATACATCTTCGTCAGCAGCCAGGAGATGTACGACAAGATTCGCGAACTGATGCCGGAAGTGCCCTCGCTCAAAGGCATTTTTTCTTTCGACAAACTGCCCAATGTCCCGCATTGGTCAGAGCTCACCGGCAAGTCCACCCCCGAATTGGAAGCCCGGGTGAAAGAGCGCGCCGCCGGCATCCCGGAAGAGCATCTCGCCACCATCATTTACACCAGCGGCACCACCGGCACGCCCAAAGGCGTAATGCTCACGCACAAGAACATCGTGAGCAACGTGAAGTTCTCCAAAGCGAGCTTCCCCTTCCCGGACGCGCCGGAAACACGGGTACTGAGCTTCCTGCCGCTCAATCACATCTTCGAAAAAACCGTTACGTATATCTACCTGTTCAGCGGCATCAGCATTTACTACGCCGAGAGCATGGACAAGATCGCCGACAACCTCCGCGAAGTGAAACCCGACGGCTTCACCACCGTGCCCCGCCTCCTGGAGAAAGTGTACGAAAAGATCATGAGTAAAGGCAATGAGCTCACCGGCATCAAGCGCGGGCTTTTCTTCTGGGCAGTTGCGCTCGGCAAACAATATGACAACAATATCAGCGGCGGCCCCTGGTACAACATCCAGCTGGCAATCGCCAATAAACTCATTTTCAGCAAATGGCGCGAAGCCCTCGGCGGTAAGATATCCTTCATCGTCACCGGCGGCGCCGCGGCGTCGGAGAACCTGCTCCGGATCTTCAATGCGGCCAAAATCCCCGTGTACGAAGGTTATGGCCCCACCGAAAACAGTCCCGTGATCAGCGTCAACCGCCGCCACCCCGGAGGCCTCACGAAATTCGGCACCACCGGCCCGCTGCTCGACGGCGTCCACCTCAAATTTACCGAAGAAGGAGAAATCTGCGTGAGCGGAGATTCCGTCATGAAAGGTTATTACAAACGCCCCGATCTTAC
>NZ_CALNBI010000403.1 GCF_937874145.1 uncultured Chitinophaga sp.
GCCTTGCCCAGCGAATCCAAGGGGTAACGGGTGTAATATTTCGAGCCGTGCAGCCCCGGCTCTTCACCGCCGAAAGCGATGAACAGGAAATTAAAAGGCTCCTTCACGCCATTGCCCTGGTAATGCCGCGCAAGTTCCAGGAGCCCTGCCACGCCGGAAGCATTATCATCCGCCCCGTTATGAATTTCATTCGGATAGCGCCCGTTGAACAACTCGCCATGCCCGAGATGGTCATAATGCGCGCCGATGATCACCGTGCGCGGAGCGCCGTTGTCGATATAACCCAACACGTTCTTGCTGCGCAGGTTGTAGTGGTTCCCGCGGGCAAACACGAAATGCTGGAAGTATTGTCCCGCAACGGCCGGCTTCAGCCCTATTGATTTAAATTCCTTCTCTACATATTTCGCTGCCTTCTCACCGCCTTTCGTTTCCGTACCCCGGCCCTTCAGCTTGTCGGACGCGAGGTAATTCACCGTGGCGCTGATCCTTTCGGGCGAAGGCGCCGTTTCCTGTGCCGTGGCTGCTCCTGCATAGGCCAGCCAGATCGTCAATATTGCAATCTGCTTCATATAGTAAAAGTAAAAAAGGCCCCATTTGCGTGGAGCCTTTTTGTGTTATGCGGTTATATTATTTCTTGCGTGTCTTTTGTACATCCGCCTGGCGTTTCTGCATCTCTTCCAGTCTTTCCGCCCATTTGGACTTGGTCTGGGGTTTCGATTTGTTCGCCTGGATCTGTGCGTGGATCTTGTCGTGGTTGATGATGAACGTCTGGATCACCCACTGCAACAGGATCGAGATCACGTTGGAGAGGAAGTAATAGTACGTGAGCGCCGCGGCCATGCTGTTGAAGATACCCAGCAGCATGATGGGGAACACGTAAGGCATATACTTCATCACCGGGTTGCTCTGGTCGGCCATGCCCCTGTTGTAGAACGCGAGGATCAGGCTCGTGATCGTCATCAGGATGGTGAACAGCGAGATGTGGTCGCCGTACAGCGGGATGGTGAAACCGAAGTTATAGATGGAATCGTAGGTGCTGAGGTCGTTCGCCCACAGGAAGCTTTCCTGGCGCAGCTCGATGGAGCTGGGGAAGAACGAGTACATCGCAACGAGGATCGGCAATTGCAACAGTGCGGGCAGACAGCCGCCCAGCGGGTTCACGCCGGCGCTGCGGAAGAGTTTCATCTGCTCCATACCGAAGGCCTGCTGGTCGTCTTTGTGCTTGGCGCGCAGCTCGTCCAGCTCGGGTTTCAGCACTTTCATCTTGGCGGACGACACATAGCTCTGGTACGTGAAAGGCGCGATGATGAGGCGGATGAAGATGGTGAGCAGGAGGATGATCAGGCCGTAGTTGGAGGTAAGGCCGCCGAGGAAGTCGAACACCGGGATGATGATCCAGATGTTCACGTACTTCACGAAAGCGAAGATACCGGAGCCGAGGGGGATGATCTTCTGCAGCTCGATGTCCATCGACTTGAGGGTCTTGTATTTGTTGGGACCGTAGTACACTTCGATGGGGAAGCTGTAGCTGGCGGCGCCGTTGTACGGGATGAACAGGGTCGACATCTGCTGGCCCACGATATTGCCGCTTTCGGGCACTTTGGTGTGGATATCGGCGGATACGAAGTTATCTTTTTTAGCGATGAGCGTGGTGTTGAAGAACTGCTGCTTGAAGCTGATCCATTGCAGTTTGCGGTCGAGTTTTTTCTCGCTGCTGTTGGAAAGCGTGAAGTAGTCGTGGTCTTTCTCCGAATCGCGCCAGTGGATCTGGTTGTTCAGGCGTTCCTGCTGCATGTCGTGCTCCTGCAGGTCCGACTGGCTGTTCCACTGGTATTCTACATTCTTTCCGCCCAGCACGCCCTGCATACCCACCAGGTTAATGGTGTAGTCTACCAGGTAGCTGTCGTTTTTCAGCATGTAGGTGTATTCGATGTATTGGGCCGGGTTGGAAGTGGGGAGGCGGTAGCTGATGGACTGGCTGCCATCGGGGTGCTTCTCCACGTTGCCGGGTGTAAAGAATACGTCTGCGGTATTGAGCGACTGATTATTAGGCAGGGGAACTTTGATACCCTGACGGTTGAACGAACCTTCCTGGAGCATGAGGGGCTCCCCGGCGGAGGATTTGAAATCCAGCAGCTGGATGGCTTTGGGTTGGCCGCCTTTATTGGTAAAGGTGATTTTCACCTGTTTGTTTTCCAGGACTGCGGTGGCTTCGGCACCGGTGGCTGCTGCGGTAAAGGGACCATATTCGTTGGTGAGGCGCAGGGAATCCTGACCTGCGGGCGCTGAACTATCGCCGAGGGCAACGGTTTTAACTTGCTGCTCTTTGGGCTTGTTCAGGTTGGCGATGGAATCCTGGCGGGCCTTTTCGATTCTTGCGTCCTGCGCGCTCTTCTGGTTCCACCAGATATACCCTACGAGGAGGGCGCCCAGTAACACAAAACCAATGACCGAATTTCTATCCATGTCGAAAATTAAAATTTAAGGAGCAAAGGTAATATAAAGGCGGGTATGATGCATGATTTCTGTTAGCGGAAATGTTAAAGTCATCCGCTAACAGAAACCATAATTACATCAAAATTATTTTATTCATGTACCACTTTCTCTTCCTGCTGCTTAGCCTTACCATTTTTGGATTCAGCATAGGTTTTGGCAGCGGCAACGAAGCTCACGAAGAGGGGCGCCGGGCTTTCCACGGTGGATTTCAGCTCGGGGTGGAACTGGCCGCCGACGAAGAAGGGATGGCCGGGCAGCTCGATCATTTCCACGAGGCCGGTTTCCGGGTTTTTGCCGGAAGCAACGAGGCCAGCCTGCTCGAACTGGTCGAGGAAGTCGTTGTTGAACTCGTAGCGGTGGCGGTGGCGTTCGGTGATGGCGGTGGCGCCGTTATAGATGGCGGAGGCTTGTGAACCGGGTTTCAGGTCGCAGGCATAGGAGCCGAGGCGCATGGTTCCGCCCATTTTGGTCACTTTTTTCTGCTCTTCCATGAGGTTGATCACGGGATGGGCGGTCTCCGGGTTCATTTCCGTAGAATGCGCATCCTTCAGGTTCATGACGTTACGGGCATATTCCACAACGGCCATTTGCATGCCGAGGCAGATGCCGAAAAAGGGCAGATTGTTCTCACGTGCGTACTGGATCGCCGTGATTTTACCTTCGATACCGCGGTGACCGAAGCCGGGAGCCACGAGGAGGCCGTCCAGGTTTTTCAGTTTTTCCGCTACATTATCAGGCGTAATGTGCTCAGAGTGAATGTTTTGCACAATAACCTTACACTCATTCACCGCACCGGCGTGGATGAACGATTCCAGGATGGATTTGTAGGCATCCTGCAGTTCCACGTATTTGCCGATGAGGCCGATGGTCACTTTGGTCTTGGGATATTTCAGCTTGTCGAGGAACTCGCGCCATTTGGTGAGCTCAGGTTCTTTTTCGACGGGCAGGTTCAGTTTTTTGAGGGTGATGACGTCGAGTTTTTCGCGCATCATTTCCAGGGGCACCTCGTAAATGGTTCCCACGTCGTTGGCTTCGATCACCGCGTCGACCTGCACATTGCAGAACAGCGCGATTTTCTTTTTCAGCTCGCGGTACATGGGCTCTTCGGTACGGCACACCAGGATATCGGGGTGAACGCCGTTTTCGGAGAGAAGTCTTACCGAGTGCTGCGTAGGCTTGGTTTTCAGCTCTTTCGCGGCGCGCAGGTAAGGGATGAGCGTGAGGTGCACTACCAGGCAGTCTTCTTCACCCAGCTCCCATTGCAGCTGGCGAACCGCCTCTACGTAGGGCAGCGACTCGATGTCGCCCACGGTGCCGCCCAGCTCGGTGATAACGATATCATATTTACCGTCTTTCCCCAACAGGAGGATGCGGCGTTTGATTTCGTCAGTGATATGCGGGATCACCTGGACGGTTTTGCCCAGGTAGGCGCCTTCGCGCTCTTTGTTGATAACGGTCTGGTAAATTCTGCCGGTGGTAACGTTGTTGGCCTGGGATGTCGGCGTATTGAGAAAACGCTCATAGTGCCCCAGGTCGAGATCGGTTTCTGCGCCATCTTCAGTTACAAAGCACTCGCCGTGCTCGTAAGGGTTCAATGTCCCCGGATCCACATTGATATACGGATCGAATTTCTGAATAGTCACTTTAAAGCCACGTGCCTGCAATAATTTAGCGAGGGACGCAGCGATAATTCCTTTACCCAATGAGGAAGTAACACCTCCCGTAACGAAGATATATTTTGCCATAAAAACTAAGTTCCTGATTCTTTTACTTGACCAAAGCGGGAAGTGATGCCGGGACTGTAATGGTGGTATCCTGTCAAGTAATTTACTTCCGTAAGGTCATGCAAAGTTACACAAATTTGTTCCCCTCCCAAACCGAATTTTCTCAACGCCCTCCAAAACGCATCTCAAACCAGCCACCACAGCAGTTTTCAAAAATTTCCCGGCGGGAGTTCGCTCCAAATCCCCTTCCACAGCAAGCCACGGGAATTGTCATTGCATTCCCGTAATTTTGCCCCCGAAATTCGTTCCATTATGACCTTGATGCCTAAAAAGGCCCATGAATCGCTCATCCAGATGACCGAGCTGGTGCTCCCTAACGATACCAATACCTTCGGCAACCTGATGGGTGGCCGCCTGATGTACTGGATGGATATTGCCGCCGCCCTGGCCTGTATGAAACACTGCGCCGCCCCGGTGGTTACCGCTTCCGTCGACAACATTTCCTTCGAAAACCCCATCAAACTGGGTAATGTGGTGCATATCGAAGCCATCGTCACCCGCGCTTTCACCACTTCCATCGAAGTACATATGAAAGTTTGGGGAGAAGACCCGGTTTTACAATACCGTTACAAATCCAATGAAGCCTTCATGACCTTCGTAGCCCTGGACCCCAACGGCAAATCGCGCCCTGTTCCCCAGGTGATCGCTGAATCGGAAGAGGAGAAAAAACTGTACGACGGCGCCCTCCGCCGCCGCCAGCTCCGCCTCATCCTCGGCGGTAAAATGAAACCGGCCGACGCCAACGAGCTCAAAGCCCTTTTCTACGAACAATAATCCACGCGATTTAAAATATGGATCCCGGCAGCGGCGCACGCCCCTGCCGGGATTTTTCTTTCCACCCCTGCCCTTCCCCAAAAACAAAACGCGCACCCCGGGGGATGCGCGTCCATTCTTCTGAGATATCTGTATATATGAAACTTCAGTCTTTCTTCACCAACACGCTCGTCAATTCGTTCAGTTTCCTCACTTTTTCGGAGAAATCTCCTTTCAGCCGGTCGCGGATGGCATGCAAATGCTGTAAAATGGATTCCAGGCCCTCGGGAATCGACTCGTTCAGCACTTCCTTCAGCCTTTTGGCGATGGTCGGCGATTTGCCGTTGGTGCTGATCGCGATTTTCAAATTCCCCTTCTGCACCACCGAACTCAGGTAAAAATCGCACAAAGCAGGCGTATCGGCCACGTTGATCAGCACTTTGGCCGCCTTCGACTTTTCCCAGATACAGTGGTTGAGCTCCTTATCCGCCGTAGCGGCGATCACCAGGTCTTTCCCGAAAATGTCCCCGCAGGAAAACGGCTTTTCCACCAGTGTTACGTTCGGGAAGCCTTCCACGATGCCCGCCATTTCGGGGGCAAACCAGGTGGCTACCACGGTCACGCGGGCGGTAGGACAATTATTCAGGATCGCCCCCACTTTTTCGCAGCCCACATTCCCTCCGCCTACGACCAAAACTTGTAACTGGTCGAGTTTCAGGAAGATGGGAAAAAGATGGTTTTGTTCCATGGTGACAAGATAAAGAATTAAACGGCCAGTTTATAGTCATCCGCCAGTTTGGTCTGCAGTTCCTGGAACGCTTCATGGAAGCGTACCACTTCGCCGATCACGATGATGGCGGGGTTGCGCAGGCCTTGTCCTTCCGCGATGGCGGCAAGGTCGGCGGCTACGCCCACACCCACTTTCTGGTCGGGCAGGGTACCGTTCTGGATGATGGCGGCAGGCACCTGTCCGCGGCCTTTCGCTTCGTAAATGGAAGCGATTTCCGCGAGTTTGCTCATGCCCATGAGGATCACCACGGTAGTATCCGCCTGTATGGCGAATTCGAGGTCGCGGCTCAGCTTGCCGTCCTGCGTGGTGCCCGTGATCACCCAAAACCCTTCGCTGACGTTGCGGGCGGTTACGGGGATTTTATTGACCCCGGGCACCGATATGGCGCTGCTGATGCCGGGGATTACTTCGGTGTCGATCCCGTACTGCTGTGCGGCGGCGATTTCTTCCTGGCCGCGGCCGAACACGAAGGAGTCGCCTCCTTTCAGCCGTACCACGCTGCCGTAAGTCAGTGCGTACTTCACGATCATGCGGTTGATTTCTGCCTGCGTGTATACATGCATGCCGGCGCGCTTGCCTACGAAGCGTTTGAGGCAATTCTGCGGGGCGTGGTCCAGCAGTTCGTTGTTAGACAGGGCGTCGTACAGGATCACCCGGGCCTGTTGAATGGCCTTCAGTCCTTTCACCGTGATCAGATCGGAAGAGCGTCGTGTAGGGAAAGAGTGTAGATCTCGGTGGTCGCCG
>NZ_CALNBI010000404.1 GCF_937874145.1 uncultured Chitinophaga sp.
ATCCCATCTTATTGAATACGATCAACAAGCAATGAAATTCATTTATGCTCCCGACCACTCCATCCGATCATAATACCTGGCGATACGCCCAGGTATGGATGCCACCGCCCCACGATGCCCATTTTCCACCAGCCCGCCGCCCAGCCCACTCCGCAGAAGGGCAACAGGGGCCCCGCCGCATAGCCTCCCATCAGCACGAATCGCTCCACCGGCCGGTACATGAGCTGCACCCTGCCCGACAAAGGATATCCCGCCTCCTTTCCCGCCGCCAGTTCCAGCTCCAACGGCAAGCCGGTCCCGTACGTCAGCGATAAACCGCCATACCCCGCCCCTTCCGCGCCCATGCTTAGCTGTACGCCAAAGCGGCAAGACTTCCCCACGTCCCAGACCGACCCCAGTTCCGCTTCCGGACCACCCTTTCCGTACCCCAGTCCTGCCGAGGCCATGACGGATTTCCCCATGCGCAGGCCATACAAAAGATGGATTCGCGTATCCGCATACCGCCGCACACCCGCATGCAGCACCCGCACACCCGTTACGCCCCCTCCTGCAGGAATCGCCACAGAAAGCGCATGCACACGCCATCCATCGATCAAAAATCGTTGTTCAGTATACACGCCCGCAGCCGCGCGCCGCAACGCAGCCAGGCGCCCCGGTTCATTCCAGGTGCTGAATGCCTCCCATATCGGAGGAATCGTAAATAATTGCAGAAATACCCAATGCAGGGTAAGCTGGCAAACAATGGTCATTTCAAAAACGGGTTTATCAAACAATGATCTCAAAACTAATGGAGCCGGGCATTTACACCAAAAAAAATATCTCCGAAAAACGGAGATTTACCGTTCAACGGAGATACAATTTATTATCTGAAATCCTAGAAAAGCCCATACAGCTCTGAATCTACGCGCGAAATAATTTCGCCGAGATCTTCTTCTTTTTCTGGGAACTTATTTTTGTCGACGTCGATGATCAGCAAAGGACCATCCTTATATTTTTCGATCCAGCTGTTGTAATATTCGTTCAGCCGTTTCAGGTAGTCGAGCCGGATATTTTCCTCGTATTCACGCCCCCGCTTCTGGATCTGCGCCACCAGCGTAGGCACGGAAGCCTGCAGGTAAATCAGCAAATCCGGCGGTTTCACCATCGATTTCAACGTTTCGAAAAAGTTGAAATAATTGTCGAAATCGCGCTTCGTCATCAGGCCCATTTCATACAAGTTGGGCGCAAAAATATGCGCATCCTCATATATGGTGCGATCCTGGATTACCGTTTCCTTTCCATGCTGGATATCCACCAGCTGCTTCAGGCGGCTGTGCAGGAAATACACCTGCAGGTTAAACGACCAGCGGGGCATATCATCATAAAAATCGCTCAGGTACGGATTATGCTCCACATCTTCGAACTGCGGTATCCATTTATAATGCTTCGAAAGCATCTCGGTAAGCGTGGTTTTTCCGGCGCCGATATTGCCCGCTACCGCGATATGTTTCACTTTATTCTTTGCCATGCATTGGGGGTATGATTCAACAAGATAATAATATCAATAGAAATTGATGCCCATCAGGCGGCGCGCTTCTTTCAGCGTTGCAGCCGCAGACTCGCGCGATTTCTCCGCGCCCTGGCGCATGATCCGGTGCAGGTATTCATGATCCTGCCCGATCGCCTCGGCCTTCTCGCGGATCGGGCGGATAAAGTTCACCATATCTTCCGCCAGCTGCTTTTTCATATCGCCGTAACGGATGTTGCAGTTGCTGAACGCCGAATCGAAAAACGCAACGGTATCCGGTGCAGACACCAGTTTCATGAGCGTGAACAGGTTTTCGATATAGTCGGGTTTCGCGGAATTGGCTTCCTGCGGGCCGCTGTCTGTTTTGGCTTTTTTGATCTTGTTGCGGATGGCATCGTCGCTGTCGTTGAGGTACAGCGTAGAGTTCTCGTTTTCGCTTTTGCTCATTTTCCCATTGCCGTCGAGGCTCATGATACGCACGAGATCGTCGCCGTAATTGAACGGGTACGGTTCAGGGAAGAGCTCGCCGTAACGGTTATTGAAGCGTTGCGCGAAGTTGCGGCTCATTTCCAGGTGTTGCTCCTGGTCTTTGCCCACGGGCACTTTCACCGCGCGGTGAATGAGGATGTCGGCAGACATGAGGACGGGGTACGTCAGCAGGCCGGCGTTCACGTTATCCGGGTTCTGGCGCACCTTGTCCTTGAAGGTCGGAACTTTCTCCAGTTCGCCTTTATAAGCCATCATATTGAGCAGCAGGTAGAGTTCCGCGATCTCGGGGATGTCGCTCTGCACGTACAGCGTCACTTTTTCCGGATCGAGGCCGGATGCGATGTTTTCCGCCAGTACCCGGTACACGTTGCCGCGGAGGCTGGTGGGATCGGGATGGGTGGTCAGCGCATGCCAGTCGGCCACGAAAAAATAACAGTTGAATTCTTCCTGCATCCGGATATAATTGCGGATGGCACCAAAATAGTTTCCGAGGTGCAAAATGCCGGTAGAGCGGATGCCGCTCACTACGATTTCTTTTTCCTTAGCCATATCGGGCCGCAAAATAAGAAATTTTAACAAGGCTTTGGGGAAAGGATACATCAGGAACCCGCCTAATAATCCCTATTTTTGTGCGACCGATCACATTTATCGGTTATATGAATACATTTTATTAGCTTTAAATCGTTAATTTAAACACATGGAAGTGAATGACGCCCTGATCCGGCAACTGGCGACCCTGTCCAGGCTGGAAATCGGCCAGGAAGAAGGGGAGGAAATCCGGCTGGACCTCCAGCGGATGATCACCTTTGTGGAGAAACTGAACGAACTGGACACAACGGATGTGAAACCACTGCTGCATATGACCCGCGACGTCAATGTTTTCAGAGAAGATGCGGTGATCCCCGAAATCACCCGGGAAGAAGGCCTCCGTAACGCACCCGTCCATACCGACGAATATTTCAGCGTTCCCAAAGTAATCAAGAAATAATATGACCCAATCCGTTATCCACCTGGAAGGCATCCGGAAAAGCTATTTCATCGGCAAAAACGAGTTACCCGTGCTGAAAGGCGTGAGTATCGATATCAACCGCAATGAATATGTAGCGCTGATGGGCCCTTCCGGCTCCGGCAAATCCACCCTGATGAATATTCTCGGCGCGCTGGACACGCCCACCGCCGGCAAATACATCCTCAACGGGCACGACGTGAGCAGCATGGAGGATAACGAGCTCGCCCGCATCCGCAACCAGGAGATCGGCTTCGTGTTCCAGCAATTCAACCTCATGCCCCGGCTTACCGCCCTCGAAAACGTGGCGGTGCCCCTTATTTACGCCGGCATCAGCAAGCGGGAACGGGAAGACAAGGCCAGGGCCATGCTGGAAAAAGTAGGGCTGGGCGAACGGTATAAACACAAACCCAACGAATTGTCGGGCGGCCAGTGCCAGCGCGTGGCCATCGCCCGGGCGCTGGTGAACGACCCTTCCCTCATCCTTGCCGACGAGCCCACCGGTAACCTGGACACCAAAACATCCGTCGAAATCATGGATATCTTCGGTAAGATCCACGCCGGCGGCAATACCGTTGTGCTGGTAACGCACGAAGAAGATATCGCCGAACACGCCCGCCGGATCATCCGCCTGCGCGACGGCGTGGTGGAATCCGATAAAATGAACGCCATCAAGGAAACCCTGGCAAAATAGCCCGGTTATCTTATCATATTCGAAGCGGCTGCCCCCAAAAGGCGGCCGCTTTTTTTAGTACATTCGCCCAAAACCCTGGACATGGCATTCAGAATATATACCAAAACCGGAGACAAGGGCAAGACCTCCCTCATCGGCGGCACCAAAGTTTCCAAAGGGCACCTGCGCATCGAAACGTACGGAACCGTGGATGAGCTCAACTCCTGGATCGGCCTCGTTAACGACCATATGACCGACCCCGGCGTTAGAGCGATGCTGCGCGAGTCGCAGGACCGCCTGTTCACCATCGGCGCCTCCCTGGCCACCGATCCGGAGAAGGACTCCAAAATGAAGCGGCCCGACCTTCACGAGGAAGACGTTAAAATGCTGGAAGACGCGATGGACAAGATGGATGAAATCCTCCCAGAAATGAAGCACTTCATCCTGCCCGGCGGCCATGTGGCGGTATCGCACTGTCATATCGCCCGTTGCGTGTGCCGCAGGGCCGAACGCCTCTGCGTGGCGCTGCAGGACGAAGGGCAGCCCGTGGAGCCCCTGGTGCTGCAATACCTGAACCGCCTGAGCGATTACCTGTTCATGCTGGCCCGGTACGTAGGTCATCAGCTGCAGGTGGAAGAACTGCCCTGGCGGCCCCGGATGTGATAAAAAGACGGTTAATCGTCGATATAAACGTAACTTTGCAAAAATTTTTCACCGTTTCATGAATCTAATATCGGAATTGCGCTGGCGCGGTATGATACAGGATATCAAGCCAGGCACGGAAGAACAGCTGGAAAAGGAAATGACGACCGCTTACGTGGGCTTCGACCCTACGGCGGACTCGCTGCATGTGGGCAACCTCGTTCCCATTATGCTGCTGAAGCACCTGCAGCGCGCCGGCCACAAGCCCCTCGCGCTCGTTGGCGGCGCTACCGGCATGGTAGGCGACCCCTCCTTCAAGGCGGAAGAACGCAAAATGCTCGACCTCGATACGTTGCAGCACAACCTCAACAGTA
>NZ_CALNBI010000405.1 GCF_937874145.1 uncultured Chitinophaga sp.
TACCGCCGTTCCGGATGGATATCAAAGACACCAAAGCCACCTGGATGAGCGCCCTCCCGCACGGCTGGGCCGACCAGGTAGATGCCCGCAACAACGGGAAATACGACCGCTGGGTACCCGTCAAACGCTCCGGGAACAAGGAATACGCGAAAGTCCCCATGACCATGGGCTACTACAACCGCGAAGACATTCCCTTCTATTACGCCCTGGCCGACGCCTTCACCGTTTGCGACCATAATTTCTGCTCCTCCCTCACCGGCACCACGCCCAACCGCCTCTACTTCTGGACCGGCACCATCCGCGAAAAGATGAACGGCGCGTCCAAAGCCAACGTGTGGAATTCCGACGTCGATTACGGCGAAGAAGCACACTGGAAAACCTATCCCGAAGTGCTGGAAGAAAACGGCGTTTCCTGGAAAATTTACCAGAACGAAATCAGCGTGGGCGTTGGGCTCGAAGGGGAAGAGGAAGCCTGGCTCGCCAATTTCACCGATAACCCCATCGAGTGGTTTTCGCAATATCATGTGCATTACCACGAGCCGCACCTGCAGTTCATCCGCAAGTATAAAGACGAGCTGCCCGGCCGCATCGCCGATATGGAGAAACAACTGGCCGGCCTCACGGCGGGCTCAAAAGAACATGCAAGCCTCGAAAGGCGCCTCAAAAACGCCCGCAAAGAGCAGGAACAGATCAAAACCGTACTCGAAAAAGTGGCTGCCACACCTTTCAGCGCCTTGCCGGAAAGGGAGCAGCAGTTGCATAAGAAGGCATTCACGACCAACGCAGGCGACCCGGATTACCATAGCCTTTCTAAATTGCAGTACAAAGACGGCGAAACGGAACGCGAAGTGCAGCTCCCGAAGGGCGATGTGCTCCACCAGTTCCGGCAGGACGTGAAGAGCGGCAACCTGCCCGCCGTTTCCTGGGTAGTGGCGCCCGAAAACTTCTCCGACCACCCCGGCGCGCCCTGGTATGGCGCCTGGTACCTGTCTGAAGTGATGGACATCCTCACCAGCAATCCCGAAGTCTGGAAGAAGACCATTTTCATCCTGACCTACGACGAAAACGACGGTTACTTCGACCACGTTCCGCCTTTCACCGCGCCGGACCCTTCGCGCCCCGAAACCGGGAAAACGTCCGCGGGGATCGATACTTCGCACGAATGGGTGAGCCGCGACGCGCAGCGTAACTGGCCCGACGATATCCGTGAAAGCTCCATCGGCCTGGGGTACCGGGTGCCCATGATCGTGGCGTCGCCATGGTCGCGGGGCGGGTACGTGAACTCGCAGGTGTTTGACCATACTTCCAACCTCCAGCTGCTCGAAAAATGGCTGGCGCATAAGCTGAAAAAGCCCATGACGTGCGAGAACATCACGGCCTGGCGGCGCGCCGTGTGCGGGGATCTTTCCTCCGTGTTCCGCCCCTGGAACGGGGAGAAGATCGCTGCGCCGAAGTCTATCGAGCGCGAGGCTTTTATCGAAACTATCCACAACGCCAAATTCAAGGCGGCGCCGGCGAATTTTACGGTGCTGAAAGGAGACGTGAAAGATCCGCAGCGCCATCTGCCGCTGCAGGAGAAAGGGATCCGTCCGGCCTGCGCCATACCGTACGAGCTGTATGCCCACGTGGCGCCCTCGGCCGGAGGGGCGCTGCGCATCACCCTGGAAGCAGGCAGCCAGCGTTTCGGCGGCAAATCCGCCGGAGGTGCATTCAACGTCTATGGAAAAGAGATGTACAACCGCTCTTACGCCGTGGCGCCCGGCAGGAAAGTGGAAGACGAATGGAGCGCGGACCTCTTCCCCGGAGGGGATTATGACCTGGGTATCTATGGTCCCAACGGCTTTTACCGCGGGTTCCGCGGGCAGGCAGCTAAGTTCCCGGAAGGGTTTTCCTGCGTGCTGGAGCCCCATAACGGCAACGCGCTGCAATTCCGGCTCCGCAATACCGGGAAAAAAGAAGTGCGCGTCCGTTTGAAAGACGTATATGGCCAGGTTGACGGCAAAACGTCCATCATCAAACCCGGCGACAACAAAACCCTGCTGGTGCCTTTGCTGAAGGCCCACAGCTGGTACGACATCCAGGTGATCGTGGATAACGGCGTGGCGGAGTTCCAGTTCGCCGGCCACCTCGAAACCGGTGCCGAAAGCTTCAGCGACCCGGTAATGGGAGGGGTTATGTAAAAGCAGCTATGTGCAATATGAAAAAAGCCGGGGCGTTGCGATGCTCTGGCTTTTTCTATGGAAATCGGTATTAAGCAGTGTTGAAGCTGATAGTATTTTGATTAATGCGCGGGGAAATGCCGGCAAGAGGCCGGGAAATGGGCTGGAATGTCGCGTGGAATGGGCTTTGTAAGGACGGCGAAGGTGGAGTTGAGGTGGACTTGAGGTGGACTTGATCTGGTCCTGAATTGTGCGAAAATAGCATTAGGCTTTATTGATACTTCCAGTTGCGGCCTTTTCCTTCGCTGATCCACTCCACGGCCTGGGCGATCCTTTTGTTGGCGGTAGCCTCGGTTTTGGCTTCGGCCACCCATTCGATGTATTCTTTCCGGAACGAATAGCTGGCTTCGCTGAATTTCTTGCCGGCGGCTTTATTTTTTTGCAGCGCGGCGGCGAAGGCGGGAGGGATGTCCGGTTCTTTTTTCCCGGCAGCGGGCCTGGAAGGCACTTTGATGCCGTCGCGGTTCAGGCGGTCGGCTTCGCGGAGGTAAGATAGCAGGGTATTGTCGGCCGGGAGGTCTTTGAGCGACGCGATCTTCCCGAAATGCCCCATCGCTGCCTTGTCCATAGCGGTCAGCAGTCTATTGGGATCTTCCATGATGGCCGCTTTCCAGAATCCCAAAGAGCAATGTTGCTTGAATGCGGCCATGTTGCAGAGGATTTCGCCGTGGGTCATAAAGTGTGGGAATCCCCATTTGATGCCTTCTTCGGCATGTGGACAGGCCTGGTGGACCAGTTCCCGGATGTGCCGGAGAATGGGCTGCGCGAAGGGGGCCGCTTTGGCGATGTAGGCGTCGGTTTTGTCCATACCGTAATATTATAGAAAAAAGCTATCTTGTAAACACTTTTACCCCGCCCCATGTTCATTCCGGCATTACCTACCGTATTAATACGCAACTATTTCGGGAAGTTGTACGGTGCCTGCCGTCCGGTCCCTGTATTAATTTGCATCCTATCACATCAAACCAACAATTGTTATGAAAAGAACATCGTTTTTTCCCTGGTTCCTCGTGATGCTCCTGCTGATAGCCCTGATCTACGCGTGGTTTTTCCGCGGGGCCGATGGGAAGATCCCTTACAACCGTGAAGCGGCCAAAGAGCATGTGATCCCTTTCACCTCGGCCATCGAATACACGAAAGCCTACCGCGAGGCTAAAGCGGCATTGCAGCGGCAGATCCAGGACTCCGGGTACCTCGACCGCAACTTTAATCTCCCCGCCGCAGAATCCTTCAACCGCGACATTTTCGCCGCCCTCCTGGACCGCGACAGCGCGCAGGGCATCCGCATTTACCTGGGCCTGAACGAGCAAAAGGAAGTTTGCTTTGTGATGGTGCCGGTAGACGAGAAAGGGAACGACCTGCGGGGCCGTATCGTGGACGGGCAGCAGGTAGCTTCCATTCCGGGCATTTCCTCCGCTTATGCCCTGCCGCCGATCGACGATGAAGCCGCTGAAAAGGGGCACCGTTGTCCCACCATTTGTCCTTCCGGCAGTGATCTTTATCCCTGAGCCTAAAATCAGCATTGCTACATGACATACCTCGCATCGGCGCTGTTGAGTTATACGATTCTTATTCCGCTGGTAGTAGCGCTGGTACGGGTGCATAAGATCCGTACCAGCTACTTTCCCTTCCTGGTGCTGCTGTTGCTGGCATTTACCACGGAGGTCGCCAGTGAGATCAGCCTCCGCCTCACCCGGGAAAATACCGCCATCAGCAATATTTACAGTCTCCTCGAGATCGGGGTGATCCTGTGGCAATTCCATGCCTGGGGCTTCCTCCGCAGGCGCAGGGCCCTGCTGATCGTGCTCGCCGCGCTCAGCTTCATTACGTGGATCACGGAGAATATCGGCTATGGCCGCCTGGAAACGCATTTCTGCTCCGCTACGGTATTCCTCAACAGCCTGATCGTTGTATTCCTTTGCATCAACGAAATCAACGCCCTCATCGCTTCCTACAGCGGAACCCTGCTTCGCAACGCCAGGTTCCTTATCTGCCTGGGATTGATGACCATCAGCATTTACAGCCTGATCACCGAAGGCACCCTGCTGATAGATCCGCAAAATGCCGTCATAGATTGGCCGATTTTCTATATCTTTTCAATTACCAATGCGATCGTAAATGTCGTATACGCCATCGCCGTGTTTTTCATTCCCGTGAGGGATGACTACTATTTTTCCCGCAGATTCAAAGCCTGACGGCGTTTTATGGAAGAGAGGATATTGTATATCACGGTTTTTTTGTCCTCATTGCTGGGGGTGATCATCGCATTTTTCATTACTTCGATTATCCGGTCGCACCGCCGGTATGTTCGCCTGCAACGCGAGCGGATCACGGCGGAAGTGCGTTTGCTGGAAAATGAACGGAAACGCATCGCGGGCGACCTGCACGACAGCCTGGGCCCGCTCCTCAGTTCCGTGAAGCTCCGCATCTGCAGCGTGGAAGTCACCGATCCCCGCGATAAGGAACAGATCGCGCAATCGTCCCGCCATATCGACGAGATCATCACCAGCATGCGCCAGATTTCATACGACCTGCTTCCTATCGCGCTGGAGCGCAAAGGCCTGATAGACGCCGTCAGGGACTTTGCCGCGCACCTGGGCCGGGAAGACGAGCTGGAAGTGAACGTGTACACTATGAACGACGTAACTTCCCGCCCGGAGCAGGACATCCACCTGTTCCGCATCCTCCAGGAGATCATTCATAACACCCTCAAACATGCCAGTGCCTCGCGGCTCGATATCGGGTTCAGGCAGGAGCCGGAAGAATTGTTGCTGCTGGTGCAGGACAATGGCCAGGGCTTCAGCGTGGAAAAAGCGCGGGAGCACTCGCGCGGGCTGGGGCTGAAAAGCCTCGAAACCCGCACCGATATCCTCGGCGGCTCCATTCATATTCGTTCCGCCGTGGGCGAGGGCACCCGGTACTACATCCGCATCCCCCGGGCATAATTAATTTGGTATATTTGGGATGCGCCATATCCGCGGCGTGTAACCTCAACGCCATGAAACACGACATCCGCCTCGCTGTTGCCGACGATCACGAAATATACCTCGACGGGCTGGCACTCATGCTTTCCCGGCAAGACCACATCAAGCTCGAGGTCGCGCCTGCGACGGCCGCGAGCTGGTGGAACTGGTGCAGCGCGAACAGCCGGATGTGGTGATGACCGATATCAAAATGCCGAAGATGGACGGCATCGCGGCTACGCGGCAGCTGGTGCAGGAAATGCCCGGCATCAGGGTGATCGCCCTGTCGATGTTCGACGAAGAAGGGCTGATCGTGGAAATGCTGGAAGCCGGCGCGAAGGGGTATCTCCTCAAAAACGCCGACAAGCAGGAAATCCTGGAAGCCATTGAAAACGTGTTCGAAGACCATACCTACTACTGCAAAAGTACATCGGCCAAGCTGGCGGGCATGATCGCGCGGAGCAAGTTCAATCCTTACCGGCAGAAGGAAGTGGTCACCTTCACCGAGCGCGAACAGGAAATCATCAAACTCATTTGCCAGCAACTCACGGCCCAGCAGATCGGCGACCGTATTTTCCTCAGCAAACGCACGGTAGAAGGCTACCGCACCCGGATACTCGAAAAGATGAACGTGCGCAACACCGCGGGGGTAGTGATGTATGCGCTGAAGCACAACCTGGTGCGGGAGGAAGACATCGTTTAAGAAACCGGGCTTTTCGTGCCGCTAGGACATTCCCGCTGCATTATTTATCTTGAGTTCCTTACCATACATCTGAACCGCTATGAGAATATCCTTGCTGGTAGTTGCCCTGCTTGCCGGAAGCGCCGCTTTCGCGCAGGACAACCTCACTTACCAACGCCCGCCTGCAGTGATCGAAGAACTGCTGCTGGCCAAACCTACGCCATCCGTTTCGTTGTCCAGGTCCGGGGAATGGATGATCCTGGCGGAAAAGAACCCTTTCCCTTCAGTTGCCGAGCTTGCCGAACCGGAACTCCGCATCGCGGGCCTTCGGCTTAATCCCCGCAACTACGGCCCCAGCCGCAGCTCCAGCAGCGCCAGCCTCCGGCTGAAGCACCTGCCATCCGGCACAGAATCCGGCATCAACGGCCTTCCGCAACCTGCGCGCATCTCGTACGTGACCTGGAGCCCCGACAGCCGCCAGGTCGCATTCCTGCAAACGGAAGACAGCCGCATCGACCTGTACCTGCTCGACGTGGAAAGCAAGCAGGCCGTAAAAGTGAACCAGCAACCTGTGAATGCCACGATGGGCACACCCTACGCCTGGATGGGGAATGAAGTACTGGTGTACCGCGCGGTGCCCCGCGGCCAGGGCGCCCTGCCTGCTGCTCCGGCTGCGCCTTCGGGCCCTGTGGCGCAGGAAAGCAAAGGCCGCAGCGCCGCTTCCCGCACCTACCAGGACCTTATCAAATCCCCCTACGACGAAGCCCTGTTCGCCCATATGGCCACCTCGCAGATCGTTATCATCGCGGGGAAGGAAGAACAGCCTGTTGGCGAACCGGGAATCTTTGCCTCAGTGAGCGTATCGCCCGACAAGCAATTCCTGCTGGCGCGCCGGCTGGAAAAGCCTTTCAGCTACCTCGTGCCCGCATACGGCTTCCCGCACGCCTGGGAAGTGTACGGGAAAACCGGTAAACTGGTGAAAACCCTCGCGAAGAACCCCTCGTCGGAAGGCGCGCCCATCGGCTTCGACGATGTGGTGACCACGCCGCGCGAATTTGAATGGAAATCGGATGAAGGGCATACCGTCACATTCGTCAAAGCGCTCGATGGCGGCCTGGGCAAGCGGCCCGCCGAATTCCGCGACGCCGTATACGCGCAAGACGTTACGCTGGATGCCGTACCGAAAGAACTCTTCCGTACCCGCCGACGTTTCGATAACGTAGTTTGGGGAACGCAGGACATGGCGCTGGTCTACGAAGCCCTGTTCGCCGACCGCAAATACCGCATCAGTATTCTCAACCAGCGCACCGGCCGCCTGGATTCGTTGTACGAGCAAAGCAGCAACGACGCTTACAGCGCGCTCGGCGTCCCTTTCACCACCCGCAACCAGTTCGACCGCGCCGTATTGTTCACCGGCCGGAAGAACGAACTGCTTTTCCGCTCCAACGGCGCTTCTCCCGAAGGCGATTTGCCGCTGGTGCAATCGCTGGACGTGAAAACCGGCAAGAAGTCTATCCTCTGGCGTTGCCAGGCGCCGTTCTATGAAACCGTGGTGGATGTAATCGATCCGGAGAAACTGACGGTGCTGACTTCCCGCGAAAGCAATACCGAAGTGCCCAATTACTATATCCGCGACCTCCGCAAGCGCGCGCCGACCGGCAGGAAGGTCACGGATTTCGAGAATCCCTACAAAGCCATGGAAGGGGTGCAGAAACAGAAAATTACCTACAAGCGCGCCGACGGCATCCAGCTGACCGGCGATCTGTACCATCTGGGCTTATCCGCGCGAATACAAATCCGCGGCAGATGCTGCCCAGGTGCGTGGTTCGAAGTACACGTTTCCCCGTGTAGGCTATGGCGGGCCGATTTTCTGGGTGACGCAGGGATACGCCATCCTCGACAACGCCGAAATGCCCATCGTAGGCGAGGGCGACAAGGAGCCGAACGATAATTTCATCCCGCAGCTGCACCTCAACGCCCATGCGGCGATCCAGGCGCTGGCGCGGATGGGCGTGGGCGACAGCAACCGCGTGGCGGTAGGCGGCCATAGCTACGGAGCGTTCATGACGGCTAACCTGCTCGCACACACGAACCTGTTCAAGGCGGGCATCGCGCGGAGCGGCGCCTACAACCGGACGCTGACGCCTTTCGGCTTCCAGTACGAAGAGCGGACCTACTGGCAGGCGCCCGAGGTGTACTTTAATATGAGCCCCTTCAGTTTCGCCAGCAAGATAAAAACACCTTTATTGCTCATTCATGGTGAGATGGATAACAATTCCGGCACTTTCCCCATCCAGAGCGAACGGCTTTATAATGCCGTCAAAGGCCACGGGGGCACGGTGCGGTTCGTGCAGCTGCCTTACGAAAGCCATGGATATGCGGCCCGGGAGAACATCCTGCACATGCTCTGGGAGCAGACGCAATGGCTGAATCAATACGTTCGCGACGCGAAATAACAGTGATACGATATTACCCGGAACGGGGCGCCTGTGGTTTGGCGCCCCGTTTTTTTGTGATGAGCGGCAGAGGTTTTGGTAAAGATTGGCGTCCAACATTGCAGAATAACCACCGAATTTATGCGGCATGCACTGATCTTTACTTTATTTATGCTGACCTGCGCACAGTTGACAAAAGCGCAGAACCTGGTACTGAAAGGTGTGTTGAAGGATAAGAGTGACAGTACTTTACTGAAGAATGCCACCATCCGGGTGAGCAGCCCGGAAGACGCCAACTTCCGCAAACAGGCGCTGACAGGCCCCAACGGCGCCTTCGAAATAACCGGCCTTTCACAGCAGCCTTACCTGCTGACGATTTCGTACGTAGGCTACGGCGAATTGCAACGCGCCATCATGCTGCAGGCGGAAACGCAGGACCTGGGCACCATTTATCTCCCCAAATCCTCCCGTGAACTGCAGGAAGTAGTCATCAAAGGCCAGGTGCCGCCCTCTCAAATGAAAGGCGACACCCTCCAATATAACGCCGACGCCTTTAAAGTGAACCCGGACGCCAGCGGTGAGGATCTTATCCGCAAGATGCCCGGCATCACCGTGGAAAACGGAACCGTAAAAGCAGGCGGCGAAGAAGTGCGCAAGGTGACGGTCGACGGGAAGGAATTTTTCGGGGAAGATGCCACCCTGGCCCTCCGTAACCTCCCTGCCGAAGTGATCTCCAAGATCGAAGTATTCGACCGCATGAGCGACCAGGCGCGCTTCACCGGCTTCGACGACGGCAATACCACCAAAGCCATCAACATCGTGACCCGCGCGGAAATGCGCCAGGGCCAGTTCGGCAAGCTATTCGCCGGATATGGTACCGACGGCCGGTATTCCGCCGGCGGCAACGTGAACCTGTTCAAGGAAAACAAGCGCATCTCCATCATCGGGATGACCAACAACGTGAACCAGCAAAACTTCTCCTCGCAGGATCTCCTGGGCGTGCAGAACGCCGGCGGCGGCGGTGGCGGAAGAGGCGGTCGCGGTGGCGGTGGCCGTGGCGGCGGAGGCTTCGGCGGTGGCGGGAACAGCAACTTCATGGTAGGAGGGCAGAACGGCCTGAACAAAACCAATTCCATCGGTATCAACTACAACGACCAATGGGGCAAGAAAGTGAATTTCAACGCCAGCTATTTCTTCAATAACAGTGGTAACGACAACCTGAACATCACCCGCTCGCAAACGCAGTTGCCGGAAGGCGTTCAGCTGGAAAATGACACTTCGTACGCAGGGAGCCGCAACTTCAACCACCGGGTGAACATGCGCCTGGAGTACAATATCGATTCCAACAACTCCATCATCTTCACCCCCAATATCAGTTTCCAGAACAACGATTCCTGGTCCAACAACTTCGGAAATACCTTCTTTTCCGATAAATTGCTGAGCACCAACCTCCGGAATACCGACAATACCAACTCCGGCTACAATTTCAACGGTAACCTTACCTACCGCCACTCGTTCGCCAAACGCGGCCGGACGATCAGCTTCGGCGTAGGCGGCAGCACCAACAACCGCCGCGGCACCAACTTCACGAACAGCGACCTGGATTACCCGGAAGAGCCCCGTAACAACGACTCCCTCCGCCAGCGCGTACGCCCGCTTTCCAGCGGCAAATCGCTGAACCTGAACGTGTCTTACACCGAGCCGGTCGGCAAAATGGGACAACTGCAATTTAGCTATAACCCTTCCTGGTCGCGCAACGACGCCGACCGCAGGGCTTACGAGTTCGATTACTCCGGGGAGGATTACACCATCCTCAATCCCTCGCAGTCGAACATGTTCAACAACCAGTACAACACCCAGTCGGCCGGCCTTAGCTACCGCCTCGGGAACCGCGACAAGATGCTGAGCTTCGGCGCCAACTACCAGTACGCCGAAATGCAGAGCGAGCGTACCTATCCCAATACAGCCGCGGTGAAGCAGCATTTCGCCAATGTGCTGCCGAACCTCATGCTGATGGCCAAAGTGGGCGAATACGGCAGGGTGCGGCTGTTCTATCGCTCTTCGACCCAGCAACCGAATATCGACCAGCTGCAGGACGTGTACATTTATTCCGGCCTCACCAACGTATCGATCGGTAACCCGGACCTGAAGCAGATGTACGGCCACCAGGTGTCGGGCAGGTACAACTACACCAATACCCAAAGCGGCAATAACTTCTTCGCAAACCTTTTCGTAAACAGCCGCCAGGATTACATCGCCAATGCGATTTATACGGCTACCCGGGCAGACTCCCTGCTGTCGGCCACGGATACGCTGAAACGCGGCGGCCGCCTGTCGAAGGCCACGAATATGGACGGTTACTTCAGCGCGCGGTCGTTCTTCACGTATGGGGTTCCCCTGAAATTCATCAAATCGAACTTCAACCTGAACGCCGGCGCGGGTTACGAGAAGATCCCCGGCATCACGAACCAGGTGGAAGGCTTCACGCACAACTATAATTACAACCTCGGCGCCGTAGTGAGCAGCAATATCAGCGAGTACATCGACTTCACGGTATCGTACGACGCGGTGTTCAACGTGGTGAACAATACGATCGAGCCGGCCAATAACGGCAACTATTCGACCCACAACGCCCGCGCGTCTGTAAACCTGCTCAGCAAATCGGGCTGGGTGCTGCAGAACGAGATCAACCATACGTTCACGAAAGGCCTGGGCGACGGGTTCGACCAGCGCTTCTGGCTCTGGAACGCCAGCGTGGGCAAGAAGTTCCTCAAAAACCAGCGCGGAGAGCTGCGCGCCTCGGTGTTTGACCTGCTGAAACAGAACAGGAGCATCAACCGGAGCGTGAACGGCCTCGACATCGTGGATACCCAGAACCAGGTGCTTACCCAGTATTTTATGCTTACATTTACCTACCGGCTGCGGAATTTCGGTAAGGCGAAACAGCAGGAGGGGGGAGAACGCCGCAGGTTCGAGCGCGGGCCCGGCGAATATGGTCCTCCTCCGGGCGGCGGCAGGATGGGCCGTCCATCTTTCTAACCCTTCCGACCATTTTGCATACCGATTTAACCAAACTATAAAACCGCCAATTGACGGACAACATCGCAAATTTGAAGCAGGGGAGCGAAGCGGCTTTCAGGGAGCTGGTGGAGCAGTGGCAGGGCATGGTGTACAACACCGCGCTGGGCATACTGCAAAACACGGCCGACGCGGAAGACGTGTCGCAGGAGGTGTTCATGCAGGTGTTTGAGTCGATCGGGACGTTCAAAGGCGAAGCCAAAATTTCCACCTGGCTGTACCGGATCACGGTCACAAAGTGCCTGGACTTCCTGCGGAAAAAGACGAGGAAGAAACGCTGGGGGAAGGTGATGAGCATTTTCGGGGATAACCAGGAATTGCTGGTGGACCCGCCGGATTTTCACCATCCCGGCGTGGAACTGGCCAACAAGGAGCGTTCGCAATTGCTTTTCAAAGCCATCGGCAAGCTGCCCGACAGCCAGAAGGCGGCGTTTGTGCTCCACAAGCTGGAGGGGCTGAGCAGCAAGGAGATAGGCGGAATTATGGACGCCAGCGTGTCGGCCGTGGAAGGCCTGCTGCACCGGGCGAGGCTGAATTTGCGGCAGCAACTGGAAAAATATTACAAGGAAGGGGAATAAAACGAAAGGTTTTTTAAGAAACATCGTCTAACTAAAATATAGCGATTATGAACAAGCGAAGAGACATAGATCAGGAAATCGAACGGACGCTCGCCAGCCTCGACGGGGTGGAGCGCGCGCAGCCGGATGATTTCTTCTTTACCCGTCTCAGGGCAAGAATGCAGCGGATTGCGCCGGCCGACGCCTGGGAGCGTTTCATCGGCGTCATTACCCGTCCGGCCATCGCGATAAGCGCCATAGCGTTGATTTTAGGGTTGAACGGGACGCTGGCCGTCATGAACTGGAAACCGCAGGAAAGGACGGAGCAGGCCGCTTTGCAGCAGGCTTTTGCCGACGAATATGCCCTGGGAATCAATACTTTTTATGATTATGAAAAAACAGATCCGCAATGAGGGAAGCCTTCGCTAAGCATAAAGTTTTAAGCGTACTGGTGATCCTGTTGCTGCTGACAAACCTTTTCCTGGTATTTTTTATCGTCTGGAAGAAGCCTGAAGACCCCTCCAGGGGCCGTCCGCCGCGTGGCGAAGTGATGCAGCTCCTGGAAAAGGAAGTGGGTTTTAATAAAGACCAGATCGAGTCTTACCGGCAGCTCAAAGAGCAGCATTGGGAAAGAATTAAGCCCGCATTTACCGGCATGCGAACTGCAAAAGACAATCTGTATAAACTGCTGAGCAGCGGCTCAGTGCCTGATTCCGTTGTGATGGCAGCGGCAGACACGATCGCGGCGAAGCAAAAAAATATCGACCTCCAGACCTTCCGTCACTTCCAGCAGGTGCGCGCCCTTTGCACGCCCGAACAGCAGCCGCGCTTCGACTCCGTGGTGCAGCTGGTACTGAAGAAGATGAACGGCCCCTGGCGCAAAGGTACCCCGCGGGAAGACAGCACCCGCAAACAACCCGCGCCCGACCGCTAAATACGAAACCCTCAAATACGCAACCACATGAAACAAAGATTTCTGTTAACAGTGGCCCTCGTCCTCACGATGGGCCTGGGAGCCTACGCCCAGCAAGGCGGCGGCCAGCAACGCCGTTCACCCGAAGAACGCGTGAAAGCCATGCTCGAAAGACTGACCCCCGAACTGAAACTCAGCCAGGACCAGGTCGTGAAACTCGACACCGTGTTCACCCGCAATTTCAAGGAAATGCAGAAAATGCGTGAAGATGCACAAGCCTCCGGCAATCGTCCTGACCGCGAAGCGTTCCAGAAACTGAACAACGACCGCGACGAAAAAGTAAAAGCCATCCTCTCCGAAGAACAATTCAAAAAGTACAAGGAGCAACAGGAAGCCATGCGCCAGCGTGGTGGCGGCGGCCCCCGCGGAGGTGGCGGCCAGCGTTAGCATAAACTGTCATGAGCCATAGCCGTATCCCGCTGCATAACTACGAAGAATGCACGCAGTGGGGTGCGGCTTTTTCATGCCCTTGCGGATTTGTCGTATTATTGCGGCAGATAATCCGTTCATGCTGAATTTCCTCAAAGAACACTGGCAGTCCATCGGCATCATTATTCTTTATGGCATTACCTTCCTGGTAGCCATCAAAGCCCTGCTGGAAACCCGCTCCACCGGCAAAACGCTGGCTTATCTGCTCCTGTTGTTCTTCCTGCCCGGTATCGGCGTGCTCGTGTACCTGCTCATCGGCGTCAACCGCCGCGTCAACCGGATATACAGCCGCAAGTGGATGAGCAACGTCCGCCTCAGCGAGCGCCTGCAGGATTATCTCCGCCGCGAAAACCGGCAAACGCTACTCGAGCATTCCGACCTCGTTACCAATAAAACCGGCATCGCCCGGCTGCTTTTCCGCGATTCGCTGTCACCGCTCACGCCCGATAATGAAACCGTGCTGCTGCTGAACGGCGAGGAAAAGTTCCCCATGATGCTGGACGCCCTCAAAGCCGCGCAGCATCACATCCACCTCGAATATTACATTTTCGAAGAAACCGGCATCGGCCGCGAAGTCATGGACGTGCTGAAGATGAAAGCGGGCCAGGGCGTGGAAGTGCGCTTCATTTACGATGATTTCGGCAGCAACGATATCAACCGGCGCTTCCTGCGCGAAATGCGGAAAGCCGGGGTGGAAGTGTTCCCGTTTTACCGCGTGAAACTGCTCGCCAACCGCCTCAATTACCGCAACCACCGCAAGATCGTGGTGATCGACGGGCATACCGGGTTCATCGGCGGCATCAACGTGGCCGACCGGTACATCAACGATCCGGCGTACCGGAAGAAGCACAAGGAAAAGTGGCCGTACTGGCGCGATACGCATCTCTGCATCAAGGGGCAGGGCGTGCATACGCTGCAGTTCCTCTTTATGGGCGACTGGAATTTCTGTGCAGACAGCGACCTGCCCATCACCCACGAATTCTTCCCCGATATCCCCGTTTCCGGCAAAGACCTCGTGCAGATTGCGGCGAGCGGGCCCGATTCAGAGCGCTCATCGATCATGTTGTCGTACCTGGCGGCAATCAACCAGGCGCAGCGTTCGGTGTACATCACCACGCCGTATTTCATTCCCAACGAAGCGATTTACAACGCCCTGCAGCAGGCCGCGTTGTCGGGCGTGGATGTGCGGCTGCTGGTGCCGGGTATCAGCGACAGCAAGCTGGTGAACCTGGGAGCATCGTCGTTTTATGAAGACCTGCTGGTTTGCGGCGTGAAGATTTACCGCTACCAAAAAGGTTTTGTGCACGCAAAAACGATGGTGGTGGATGATAACCTGAGCGTGGTAGGCACGGCCAATATGGATATCCGGAGTTTCGACTTCAATTTCGAAGTAAATGCATTCGTATATAGCCGGGAAATGAACTGGAAGCTGTCGGAGGCCTTTTTGCAGGATTGTCTCTATGCACAGCAACTGGATCTGGAGGAGTGGCGGGATAGGGGGAGATGGACAAGGATTTGCGAAGCGGTAGTACGGCTGTTCAGCCCGCTTTCGTAAAGGCTGGGAAAAAAATAAATCGATAGATTTCGATATTTCAAAAATGTTCCTATATTTGCATCATGGACGCAGCGATGATCGAGAAGGCGGCAAATGCTCTGGCGGATAAAAACCGGATGGCTATACTGTTGAAGTTGGCCAGGCAGGAGAACTGTTGCTGTGGAGAAATCCAGGACATGATCTGTCTTTCTCAACCCACTGTGTCCCATCACATCAAGATTTTGGTGGACAGCGGCGTGCTCATCAGCACGAAGGAGGGCCGGAATGTTACGCTGACCATCAATAAGGAGATGATGAAACATTTATCGATGTTCTTCCTTCAGCTTAGCTGATATTTTTTTACTCAAAATATCGATAATTTTAAATAAATCGATATAACACACACTACAAAATGAGCTTGCAAGATAAAGTAGCCGTTGTTACCGGAGGTAACAGCGGTATAGGGCTCGCTACGGCCGAAGAATTCGTGGCAAAGGGCGCCAGGGTGGTTATTACGGGAAGGAACGCCTATGCGGTGACTTCCGCGGCGGAAAAACTGGGAAACGGCACTTTGGGGGTGACGGCGGACCAGTCCAGCCTCGCGGATGCCGACCGGCTGGTGGCGGAAGTGAAGGAAAAATACGGGAAAGTTGACGTGCTGTTTGTCAACGCCGGTATCGGAGCCTTTTCTCCCGTGAGCGACGTAACGGAACAGGCTTTTGATTCGATCATGAACACGAATTTCAAAGGCGCCTTTTTCACTATTCAGAAGTTCTTACCCATTTTGAACGATGGGGGATCGATCATCCTGCTGTCTTCCGTGAATGCCTTTACCGGCATGCCGGGATCCAGCGTGTACTCCGCCAGCAAAGCCGCTCTCAATGCGTTGGGCCGCACTTTGAGCGCAGAACTGGCCGCACGCCGCATCCGGGTGAACACGGTAAACCCCGGGCCGATCGTTACCCCGATCTTGTCGAAAGCGGGCCTGGACGATGGCAGTATCGACGCCATCCGGCAAAAATTCGCGGAGCGGATACCGCTCAATCGCGCCGGTGAATCCGCAGAAGTAGCCAAACTGGTCGCTTTCCTCGCTTCCAGCGACGCTTCTTTTATCACCGGGGCGGAATATAACATCGACGGCGGACTGACAGTCCATAAGTTGGTGGGATAGGAAAAAGTAGTAAGACTGCAAACTTTCATAATCGTTTGAAAACCCTGATGCGTACTTCAAAATTGACATAAACATGCCGGAGCGGTTTCGCACCGCTCTGGCTTTTTTCAGAACTTCGCGGTAAGTAAAACCTGACTATTATGATAAAGGAACCCGGCAGCCTGTACACCATCCGATTCAACGATTGCGACCCGTTCGGCCATCTCAACAACGCGGCTTACCTGAATTATTTCATGAACGCCCGTGAAGATCACCTGGCGGATCATTACGATCTGCGGCTGAAAGATTTTGCCGCCATGGGCAGGGGATGGGTGGTAGCGCAACACCAGATCGCCTACCTGAAACCTGCGGTGGTAGCGGAAAAGGTGTACATCTTCACCCGTGTGACGGACTTTACCGAACAATCCATCCAGGTGGAAATGTGGATGACCGACGAGCAGCAACAGAAAGTAAAAGCTTTCCTCGTGACGCGCTTCGCGCATGTGGACCTCAAAACCGGCAAACGTGCCGCGCATGATGAGAAATTGCTGGAATTATTAACAAACATCCGTGTGGAACATAGCCCCGACGAAACTTTTGAACAGCGTCTGGCCGCAAGGCTGCAGGCGCCTTCCATCCAGTTGTGACACCCCAAACCTAACTTAGCGATTAGTAAACAGTTGTAGGTAACAGCGGCCGGGGCATTCCTGCTCCGGCTTTTATTTTTTATTTGGAAGGAATCAAAAATTGCCTAACTTTGAACCGTTAACCAAATGGTTAAACGAGTTAGTTAGAATATGCAGACGACCAACACTACCGAACAACAGATCATCGAAGCGGCGCGCAAGATATTTATGCACAGGGGCTTAGCAGGCGCCAGGATGCAGGATATCGCCGACGAGGCGGGGATCAACAAAGCCATGCTGCATTACTATTACCGCAGCAAAGACAAGCTGTTCGACATCGTGTTCACCGAAGCGGTGGAGATGTTGCTGAGCCGGGTGAGCGCCATTTTTACGGCGGATTTGCTGCTGGAAGATAAAATTCAGTCCGTCATCGGCAGCTATATCGGCTCCATTGCGGAGAATCCTTACCTGCCCTTGTTCATCATGAACGAGATCAACCAGAACCCCGACCGCATCGTGCAGCGTTTTGTCAATACGCCCAGCTTTCCGAACATACAGGGGTTTGTGCTGTTGTTGAAGGAAGAAATGGAGAAAGGGACCATCCGGCGCGTGGATCCTGTGCAGCTGATGGTCAGCGTGGTGTCGATGTGCGTATTCCCGTTTGTGGCAAAACCTTTACTGAAAGCCGTTTTCAGGATTGAGGACCCGGCCTTCGCGCAATTTATCGAAGAGCGGAAGGCTTTCGTCAGCAGTTTCGTGCTGAGCGCCCTGCGGCCGTAATATTTTTTTGCTTCGGAATTAACCAAATAGTTAAATAAACGAGTTAGTTATGTTTAGATTCCTCATGCCGGCGTTGCTGTTGCTTTCCGGGGGCGCGTTTGCGCAGGGGAGCTTTCCCCTCGACTCCGCATGGGCCTCGGCCAGGAGGCATTACCCGCTGCTCAGGCAACAGGAAGCCACCGACCGCGCCACCGCCCTCCAGCTCCGCAACATCCGCACCGGCTACCTCCCCCAGGCAGAACTGAACGGAAGAGCCACCTACCAGTCCGACGTGGTAGCGCTCCCCATCAAACTGCCCAACATCATCATTCCATCCATTCCAAAAGACCAGTACAACCTCAGCCTCGACGTCCGCCAGCTCATTTACGACGGCGGCGCCACCAGCGGCCAGCGCGATCTGCAACTTGCCCGGCAACAGGCGGATCGCCAGAAGGTAGAAGTGGACCTCCACCAGCTTCGTCAACAGGTGACACAAGTTTATTTCAATGCCCTCATCTGGGACGCCCACATCACTGCCCGCCGCGAGATGATCGCCGAAGTAAAACAGCGCCGCGAAAAGCTCCAGGCCGGCGTCGACAACGGAACTGTGCTTGCCAGCCAGGTCGATATGCTGCAGGCCGAAGCTCTCAAAGCCGAACAGCAACTCGAAGAAGCTATCAACGGCAAACAAGCTGCCCTGGCTACTTTGGCCTTGCTCACCGGCAAAACCGGATCCGAAATGGATGCGCTCGTTTTACCGGCGCCCGCGCCCACGGGCAACGCCCCGCTGCAACGGCCCGAACTGGCGCTGTTCCGCTACCAGCAGGAGGTACTGGGCTCGCAGGCGAAGCTCACGGAATCGGTTACACGCCCTAAGCTGAGCGCTTTCGTGCAGGGCGGGTATGGCAGGCCGGGGCTGAATATGCTGTCCGACAAGTTCGATTTCTATTATATGGGCGGCCTCCGCCTCAACTGGACCCTCTGGAACTGGCGCTACCAGCGTACCGAACGCGCGGTGCTACATGAGCAAGAGCAAGGTATCCAGGCGCAGTCGGAAGCGTTCGATCTACAGACAAGAGCGAAGCTCCTCCAGCAGCAGGCGGAGATCAATACGCTGCAAACCGCCATGGAAAAGGACCGCGAGATCGTGGAACTGCGGGGGAAAGTGAAAAACGTATCCGCCGCGCAGCTCGACAATGGAGTGATGACGGTACACGATTACCTCACGGACCTCTACGCCGAAACCTCCGCCGTCATTGCCGGCAAGACCCGAGAAATCCAGTTTGTTTACGCTACCATCCAGTATCAGGTTATAAAAGGTTATTGATATGAAAACATCATTCGCAGCCGTCTTTTCGCTGGCTTTCTTCGCCGCCTGTTCTTCGGGCGACGATATCGCCGACGCTTACGGCAATTTTGAATCCACCGAAGTCATCGTTTCCGCCGAAGCCACCGGCCGCCTCCTTCGTTTTGAGGTGGAAGAAGGGCAAGTACTGACGGAAAATGCGATAGTCGGAGGGATCGACTCCACGCAGCTGCACCTGCGGAAAGCCCAGCTGGGCGCCAATATCAAGGCGGTGAAGAGCCGTGTGCCGGAAGTGAACCCGCAACTGGCCGTCATCCGCCAGCAGATCGCCACGCAGCAAAAGGAAAAAGCGCGGATCGAAAACCTGCTGAAAGCCAATGCCGCAACCCCCAAACAGCTCGACGATATCAACGGCGCCATTGCCCTGCTCGAAAAGCAATACGCATCCACCGCCTCCAGCCTGAAGACACAGGTAAGCGGCCTCAGCACCGAAACGCAGCCACTGGAATTCCAGGTGGCGCAGGTGAAAGACCAGCTGGCGCAAACGCGGGTCGTGAATCCCGTCAACGGGACGGTATTGGTGAAATACGTGGAAGCGGGAGAAGTGGTGAATTACGGGAAACCACTTTACAAACTCGCCGATCTCCGCACCATGTACCTGCGCGCTTATATTGACGGTAATCAATTGTCTGCCGTGAAAACGGGGCAACAGGTGCAGGTGGGCATCGATCAGCCGGATGGAACGATCCGGCAGATGAAAGGGATCGTCAGCTGGATTTCGCCGGAGGCGGAATTCACTCCCAAAACCGTGCAAACGCGGGATGAGCGCGTGCGGCAGGTATATGCGCTGAAAGTGCGCGTGGAAAACGACGGCAGCCTTAAAATCGGGATGCCGGGAGAAATGCGGATCGAAAAATAACAGGGTATGCAACCGATCGTTGTTCAAAATATCAATAAATCTTACGGTGAAGTGCAGGCGCTGCGCGATATCAGCTTCACCGTGGAACCGGGCGAACTGTTCGGGCTCATCGGGCCCGACGGCGCCGGCAAAAGCACCCTGTTCCGCATCCTGGCCACGCTGGTGCTGGCGGATAAGGGAAATGCGTTCGTGAACGGGATGGATGTGGTGAAGGATTACCGGGCCATCCGGCGGCAGGTGGGATACATGCCGGGTAAGTTTTCGCTGTACCAGGATCTTACCGTGGAAGAGAACCTCCATTTCTTCGCCACTATTTTCAATACTACGGTAAAGGCCAATTACGACATGATCCGCGACATTTACGAGCAGATCGCGCCGTTCAAAGACCGCCCTGCCGGCAAACTCTCCGGCGGGATGAAGCAGAAACTTGCCTTGAGCTGCGCCCTCGTCCACCGGCCCGCCGTACTGTTCCTCGACGAGCCCACCACCGGGGTAGACCCCGTGTCGCGCAAGGAATTCTGGGAAATGCTGCAAAGGCTCCGGGACAAGGGCATTCCCATCCTCGTGTCCACCCCGTATATGGATGAAGCCA
>NZ_CALNBI010000406.1 GCF_937874145.1 uncultured Chitinophaga sp.
ACATACGACTTTCCGCCGATCAACCGCCCGTCTACCGGCACCTGTTCGCCCGGTTTCACGAGCAACACGTTGCCCACCTGCACTTCAGACAGCGCAACCACGGATTCCTGGCCGTTTTCATCGACCCGGATGACCGTATTCGGTTGCAGGCCCATGAGTTTTTTGATGGCCGAGGAGGTGGAGGCTTTCGCTCTTTCTTCCAGCAGTTTACCGAGCAGGATAAAAGCGATCACGACCGCCGCCGCTTCGAAATATACGTGGGGATGCAGGCCGCGGCTGTGCCAGAACGCGGGGTTCAGGGTGTTGAAAACGCTGAATGCGTAGGCAATTCCCGTGCTGAGGGCTACCAGCGTGTCCATGTTGGCCTTCCCGTTCTTCGCCTGTTTCCAGGCATTGATGAAGAAATGCCGGCCGAGCACGAGCACTACGGGCGTGGAAAGTGCCCACATGATCCAGTTGCCGTATGGCATGTCCATGAAAAACATGCCGATGATTACCAGGGGGATCGAAAAAGCGACGGCCCAGATGGTGCGTTGTTTTAATTCAGCGTAATGCGCGCGCTGGTGGTCTTCCAGCCCGGTTTCCATATCGTCGCCGGTCAGCAGGTCGTAACCTACCGACTGTATCGCTTTCTTCCATTCGTCGGGGTGGGCGTTGCCCGGGGCGTATTCGACCAGCACGGAACTGCTGGCGAAGTTGACCGCAGCGGAGATGATGTCCGGCTGGGCCTGGAGCATGCTTTCCACCGAACCGGCACAAGCTGCGCAGCTCATGCCGGTTACCGGGAAGTTCTTTTTAACCGTTTGTTCCATTGTCGTCATCGTGTGTTTCCTTTTAGAGGATACAAAGATCCGACCGAACGCCCGGCGGGGCATTATAGAATTCAGGGAAAGATTTACAACATTTTCGGGGAGCGCGGTTTCTCGCCTTTGACGCGGAAAAGGGCGGTAGTACGGCGGGGGTCGCCCACGATCCAGACAACGTCTCCTGTTTCCAGGCGCATGTCGGAAATGGGGTTGAGGATGCGCTCCTCCCCTCTTTCCACACCCACCACCATGCTGTGCGCCATTTCGCGGATACCGGATTCGCGGATAGATTTACCGTTGACGCCGGAGCCTTCCAGCACTTCATAACGGCGCAGCTGCACCTGCGAGCGGGAGAACTGCTGATGCGGTTCGTGGTGCTCGATGAACTGGCGGAAGGCTTCGATCTGCTGGTCGGTCCCGATCACCTGCAGGCGGTCGCCGGGGAAAAGGCGTTCGTTTTTAGGCGGGATGGGAATGAGCCGGTCGCCCCTTTCGATCACCGCAATATTGATACCGTATTTTTCCCTGAAGCCCAGCTGCTCAAGGGTACGGCCTACACCGTTCCAATCGGCATGCACATGGAAGGAGGCCAGGTGGGCATCCCAGGGGGCGAGCACGGGCCTGCGGGCGGCTTCCGCGGTTTCGCGGGCATTGTAGTTGGAAAGGAAACGCGCTTCCAGGCGGTCGTAAAACGTCTGGATCTTGCGGTTCATGATCAGTAAAATACCGGTAATGACCGCCGTAGCCGTGGCCGCCACGGTGAAGGAGAAGAACCGGTCGAGCATGAAGCCCACCAGGAACACGGCCAGGCCGATGCGGACGGTCCGGAATAAAGTCAGCGGCCCTTTATACTTGTTTTGCGTCCACAGGTTGGCAAAGGCTTTCGGCTGTATCTGGCGCACCGCCAGCGCCCAGAGGAAGGGCAGCATCACCAGGAAAGTATCCGCCGCTGTCACCATTTTGCCCCACTGGTCGCCGATGAGATTGTCTGCGAAAGGCAGGACGTAAATGGAGGACAGGAGCCCCAGCGCCAGGATGATCACGGAGAAGACCATGGCGTTGAGCACATATCCTTTGAACAATACCTGCCAGTCGGAGGCCTGCGAGATGGTTTGCGCGCCGGTGCTATACCGGTCGAGCGAGGTTTTCCATTTCTGGGGGATGTATTTATCGAGCCAGTTGTAGAAAGGATCAGCCACCTTGATCATATAAGGAGTGGTGAACGTGGTGACAGCCGACACCGCCACGGCAATGGGGTACAGGAAATCGCTCGTTACATTGAGATCACGGCCGAGGATGGCGATGATGAACGAGAACTCCCCGATCTGCGCGAGGCTCATACCGGCTTTAACGGAAGTTTTCAGCGGCTGGCCTGAGATCACGGCGCCCAGGGTGGTGCTGAACGTCTTGCCAAACAAGGTCAGCAAAGTGATGATCACCACCGGTACGATATAGACCTGCAGCATCTTGGGATCGATCAGCATACCGATCGAAACGAAAAAGATAGCGCCGAAAAGGTCTTTCACGGATTTGATGAGGTGCTCGATCTTTTCCGCCTGGGTGGTTTCCGCGAGGATGGAGCCCATGATGAAGGCGCCAAGCGCCGGGGAGAATCCCACTTTCACCGCCAGCACCACCATCAGCAGGCAAAGGGCGATGGAAGTAACCAGGAGCGTTTCTTCACTCATCAGTTTCTTCGTCTTCTTGAGCAAAGTCGGGATGAAAAATATGCCGCCGATGAACCAGAGCACGAGGAAGAACACGAGTTTCACCACGGCCATGAGCATTTCCGTTCCGGCGAACTGCTGGCTTACCGCCAGGGTGGAAAGCAATACCAGCAACACGATAGCGATCAGGTCTTCCACCACCAGGATCCCGAATACCAGCCCCGCAAACTTCTGTCCTTTTACGCCCAGTTCTTCAAATGCGCGGATGATAATGGTGGTTGAGGATACGGACAACACACCGCCCAGGAAGATCGAGTCCATCGTATTCCAGCCCATAAACTGCCCGGCCACATACCCGAACCCGAGCATGACCAGCACTTCCACGACGGCCGTGATCCCGGCGCTGCCGCCCACTTTCATGAGTTTCTTGAAACTGAATTCCAGACCCAGGCTAAACAGCAGGAAGATCACCCCGATCTCAGACCATACCTTGATATTGCCTTCCTCCCGCACCGTGGGGAACAGGTGGAAATACGGCCCCACCAGGATCCCCGCAATCAGGTACCCCAGCACTAACGGCTGCTTTAATGCTTTAAAAATTAATGTGGTAACCGCCGCCGCTCCCAAAATCAAGGCTAAGTCTACAATCAGATTCGGAAAATGACCCATACGCTCTTCTTATGTTAATATCTTTTTTATTGGAATATGGCTAAAATAAATAAAAAACACGGCAGTTCGCCATAAAACAAGACAGGGAACGCGCCCCTATGGCCACATTCCCTGTCCTGAAAAGCATTCCGGCAACGAAATAAATATTATCGGCCGTCCCCCTTTTTATACCTGAGCAACGCTTCGAGATAATAATAGTCGGCGTACGACAGCGGCACATCGATCTCCGAATTCCCCGGCATCGACCCTGTGCTGTGCATCAAAATGAAATGATTGTTGCCCCCTTCCTTCGCCCGGTAGGCTTCGCCGCTGAGGCTCACCAGCGCATCGGCGCCGGCGTTCCAGTATCGTTTGGATGCCGTCTTATCCACATAACGGCTCAGTTCCAGCAGTGCGGAGGCCATTACCGCCCCGGCGGATGCATCGCGGATGGCGTTCGGGATCTCCGGCGCGTCGTAGTCGTAGTAAGGAATAAGATCGGCCGGCATGTTCGGGTGGTTGAGCATGTAATCGGCGATATGGCGCGCCTGGTCGAGGTATGCGTTGTCTTTCGTTTCGCGGTACATCATCGTGTAACCGTACAGTCCCCAGGCCTGCCCGCGGCTCCAGGCCGAAGCGTCGGAATGGCCCTGGTGGGTCTTCTTAGCCAACACCTGCCCGGTAGCCGTATCGTAGTCGATCACATGATAAGAGCTGTAATCGTCGCGGAAGTGGTTTTTGATGGTCGTGTTGGCGTGGTTCACCGCGATGGTTGCGAAATTTTGGTCCCCGCTTTCTTTCGCCGCCCACATGAGCATTTCCAGGTTCATCATGTTATCGATGATCACCGGGCACTTCCAACCGGCGTGGTCCCAGCTGCGGATGGCGCCGATCGTGGGTTTGTACCGCTTGATGAGCGAAGCGGAACTGGTGAGCAGGATGCGGCGTGCGGCTGTGTCCCGCGTCAGCCGTAGATCGTTGCCGAAGCTACAGTACATGAGAAACCCGAGGTCGTGGGTGTTGGTGCGGTATTGATTGGCCAATAAATTCTGCTGGCGCTTTTCGGCTTCCGCGCGGAAGGCGGGGTCGCCGGTGGCTTCGAAGAGGTACCAGCAGGAACCGGGGTAAAAGCCGGCGGTCCACCAGTTGTACTTCGCGGTCATCAGGCTGCCGTCTTTGTTGGTGGACCGGGGGAAGAGGGAATCGGGCACTGCCGTCATCATCCCTTTGTATTGCCTGGCGGAGAATGCGAGGCTTTCTTTAACGAGGGCCTTCATGGCCTTCTTGCTCACTTTCGTTTGTGCGAATGCGGCCGTGGATGTGGATAAGAGCAATGCTAAGACAAGTCGTTTCATACAGTGGATCATTTTTTCTTTTTCGGCGATCCCGCACTGGAGTCGCGCGCCACCAGCTGGATCGGAACGATCTCCTGGGGGTGCCGGTAGGTGCTGGGATGCCGGGTCTGGATAAGGTCCATCAGCGCGGACACCACCCTTTCGCCCATGGTGGCGGGAAACTGGTCGACCGACGTAATGGAAGGCGTCACAATCTCGGTACGCGGATCGTTGGAATAACCGACGATCTTCACGTCTTCCGGCACGCGGATATTGCGTTTCCTGCAATATTCGAGGATCGTGATGGCCGTGGTGTCGTTGGTGGCGAAAACGCCATCCGGGTATGGTTGCTGCGCAAAAATCTTTTCCGCCGTAGCCAATGCGTTCTCGCGGCTCAGCTCATGGAAGAAGACGCGCTGCTTTTTGAAAGGGATCTTATGCTGCTGCAGGGCGTTTTTATAACCCGCCAGCCTTTCGACATACAGGTTGCAGGAAAGCGGGCCGGAAATATGCACGATGTCTTTACAACCCTGTTCAATGAGGTGCTGCGTGGCGGTAAAGCCCCCCAGGAAGTCGTCGCCCTTGATCACTTTCGCCTGGTAGTCCCGCGGCGTACGGTCGAAGAAAACAACGGGAATGTTGTTTTGCTTAAAAATATCGAAGTGGGAAAAGTCCGTCGTGGAAAGCGTGGCGGAAACGGCCAGCCCGTCGACCCGGGCCGAATACAGCGTATTGGCCAGCTGCTGTTCCTGCTCGAGGGAGTCGTTGCTCTGGCAGATGATCAGGTGGTACCCGTATTCCTGGAGCTTGTTCTGCACCACGGTGGTAATGGCTGCAGGGAAGAACATGGAGATCCTCGGGATGATGAGCCCGATGGTCCTGCTCTTGTTGTTCCGCAACCCGGCCGCCATGGCGTTGGGCCGATAGCCCAGCTTCCGGGCCATCTTTCTAACTTTTTCCTTTGTCTTGGCGCTGATGTTGGGATGATCATTCAGCGCGCGGGAAACGGTGGAAACAGAGAGCCCCAGCTCTTCGGCGATATCCACGATAGTTTTTTCAGAACGTACGGACATACAATATTTTGGTTTATCGGCCCATCCAGCCACCGTCTACCGTCATGACCGTTCCGTGCATGTAAGAAGATGCGCCGGAGGCGAGGAATACGACGGGACCTTTGAAATCTTCCGGTTCGCCCCAGCGCCCGGCGGGGATACGGTCCAGGATGCCCTGGCTGCGTTGTTCGTCGGCGCGCAATGCGGCGGTGTTATCCGTGGAAATATACCCCGGGGCGATGGCGTTCACGTTCACGCCGCGGCCCGCCCATTCGTTGGCGAAAGCTTTGGTCAGTTGCCCTACCGCGCCTTTGCTGGCCGCATATCCCGGCACATTGATACCACCCTGGAAAGTTAACAGCGATGCGGTAAAGATCACTTTCCCGCTGCCACGCTCCACCATTTTCCTGCCGATCTCCCGCGTGAGGATGAACTGTGCCGTCTGGTTGATGGCGATAACTTCATCCCAAAATTCGTCAGGGTGTTCAACGGCTGGTTTGCGCATGATGGTGCCGGCATTGTTCACTAAAATGTCGATAACCGGAAAATCCTGCTGGACTGCCGCAATAAATGTATACAAAGAGTCCCGGTTCCCAAAATCGCATTGGTAAGCCCTGAACTTCCGGCCGGCAGCCGTTACGGCTTTTTCCACCTCACTGCCGGAAAGCTCCAGGGAGGCGGATACACCGATGACGTCTGCGCCCGCTTCCGCCAGCGCCTCGGCCATGGCCTTCCCGATCCCGCGCTTGCAGCCGGTAACGAGGGCCGTTTTGCCTTTGAGGCTGAATTGGTCAAATATGGACATAATGCCTGTTTTTCAAATTTAATAAATCCGTACCTGTACGGGTTTCCTGAGCTTCTGCGCTTCCTGGCGGAGGTAATGGAACCATTCCCCGGCATTGGTGATCAGCCCGGCTTTGTCCCAGGCGCCGCCGGTATAGTACACTACCTTGTTGCTGCCGGTGGCCGTTGGCACGATGGACAGCAGGTGCCCTTTTTCCATGGCCATTTCTTTCACGGGCGTCACCATCACCACGCCGATGCCGGTGGTGCCGTCTTGGGCGGTGGCTGGCTCCCAATAGCCCATAACGCCGTCCTGCTCCCGGAAATACTCCGCCCCGGGGGCTTTGCGCTTCACGATGCCCACCGCCGCCGTGAGGGGCGCGGAATACGTGGCTTCCATCCTGGAAAGCTGGCTGTGCGCGTCGATCGACACGCGTTTGGTGACGCTCACGGTTTTGCCCGCGGCGTTCCAGGGGTCGTACGTCAGTTCGAAAGTGGTGCGGAGCGCGCCGCTGTCGAGCATGCGGTGGCCGGAATAATTCCGGGAATGCCAGATGCTGTCGGGCGTGTACGGCGCGATGCCGCCCGCGCCCAGTGTGAACCCTACGCTGTATTGGTCGAGGCCTTCGCCTTCGTCTTTGTGGTAATTGGGGCGCTTGTACCAGCTGTTGATGACCATTTTTTCGGTGCGCTTGTTCCAGAAGTCCACACCATACGCATTTTGCTTCGGCTCGGATTCCAGGGCGCGGCCGTACATGCGGAAAGCTACGCGGTCGTTTTCCCAGGCGAAATCATCGAGGCGCTCGGCTATGTAGCGGCCGTATGTCTTCGTTTCCACGGGGGCGGGAACGCCTTCCGCGAAGGTGAGGACGGCGCGGCCGCCCGGGGCCAGGGGGGCATCCACCAGGATCTTCAGGGGCTGTTTGCCGCCTTCGGTGATCAGCTGGTAAGGGATTTCTTTGCCGGTGAGCGCGTTGAGGATTTTAAAAGGGCCCCTGCGCAGGGGTTTCCATTTTGCCGCCACCGCCGCATAATCCAGTTCGGACAGGTGCGCTATCGCCCCGGCGGGGTTGTAGAGCTCCACGGTGATGGGGAACTTCTGCTCCGCCAGTGTCATCTTCAGTAATTCAGATCCGGCCAGCAGGAACGCTCCTACCCCGTACACCTCCGTATCCTCAACGGTCGTTTTGCCGGGGGAATCGGCGATCTTCTGCACGAATCCCAGCTTACCATCGGCGTGCACGCTTTCCTGCAAAGCGTTCCAGGCTTTGACGAGCACCGGCCTGAAATCCTTCTTCGGCAGCAAACCGCTATTCACGCCCCAGGCCATGGCATAGAGGAAAAACCCCGTTCCGCTGGTTTCCTTCGAGGGATAACTGCCCATATCGAGCAGGGCGGCGTGCCAGGTGCCGTCGGCATGCTGGAGGCCCGCCAGCCGCGTGGCCATGTCTTTGAATTGTTTTTCCAATGCGGGCCGGGAAGGATGATTGGCGGGCATGTTGACGAGCATGCGCACCAGTCCGCCCATCACCCAGCCATTCCCGCGGCTCCAGAACACGCTGGCGCCGTTGCTTTCCTTTTTGTCGAAATAGCGGGCATCGCGGTAATAGAGGCGTTCGTTTTTGTTGTAAAGAAAGTCGGAGGTTTTCCACCAGAGCTTCACGGCCGTTTCAAGGTAGGAAGGGTCGCCGGTGGCGGTGGAAAGGTACGCCAGGGCCGGGGGGCCCATGAACAGTGCGTCGCACCAGGCCCATTCGCGCAGGTGAACGTGGTTCTTCCAGTCCAGGGGCTCGTTGTGCGGCAGGGTGCCGATACTGTCGGCCAGGGAGCGCCAGCGGCGTATCATGGGCTCCTCGTCGTATATGCGGTAGAGTTGGGCATACAGCTGGCCCACGCAGTAGTCGTCGGCAAAGAGCCTCCTGGGGCCCGTATTCCATTCGTTATCGGCTGCAATCTTCACCAGGCGCGCGATATTGGCGGGATCGTTGGCGATCTCGGCATGGGCGTAGGCGCCTGCGTAGAGGGCGCCGTTGGTCCAGTCCCACTTCTGCCAGTTCCAGCCTTTGCGTTCCAGGTGTTTGAATTGCCAGTCGTTTACTTTCTTCATGTAGGAAAAGATGCTGTCGGCCGACAGCCTTTCCTGGGCGCGGGCGGGCCAGGCCAAACCTGCGCTGATGGCGCCTGCGAGGCACCATTGCTTCCATATATTGCGCATAAGCTTGCGTTATCGTAAATCGGTGATGGCGCAGTGATCCATGTCGCCGTAATCGAGGTTTTCGCCGGCCATGCCCCAGATGAAGGTGTAGTTGCTGGTGCCTGCGCCGGAGTGGATGGACCAGGGGGGTGAAATCACGGCCTCGTTGTTTTGCATCCAGATGTGGCGGGTTTCCTGGGGCTGGCCCCAGAAATGGCAGACCGCCTGGCCCTGCGGCACATCGAAGTAGAAATATACTTCCATGCGGCGGTCGTGGGTGTGGGCGGGCATGGTGTTCCAGGTGTTGCCGGGCTTGAGCTCGGTCATACCCATTTGCAGCTGGCAGGTGGGGATGACGGAATTGACGAGCAGCTTGTTGATCGTGCGGTGATTGGCGGTTTCCTGGGCGCCGAGGGTCACTACTTCCGCATCCGCCCTGGTTACGCGGCGGGTGGGATAGGTCATGTGCGCAGGGGTGGAATTGAGGTAGAACAGCGCGGGGGATGCCGCATCCGCGCTGGCGAACACGACTTCGCGGGTGCCTTTCCCGATGTAGAGCGCTTCTTTGTGCCCCAGTTCGAAGGTTTCGCCGTCTGCCTTTACGGTGCCGGCGCCACCTACGTTGATGATGCCCAGTTCGCGGCGTTCCAGGAAGAATCCGGCTTTGAGGGGATCGGGGGCTCCCAGCGCCAGGGGGGCGGCTACGGGCATGGCGCCGCCGGTGATGAACCGGTCGTAATGACTGTAAACCAGGCGGATATTGCCGGCCTCGAACAACGTGGGAATGTGCAGGGCTTCACGCGACTGGGCGGTATCCCAGGTTTTGGCTTCTGCAGGACTGGCGGCGTACCTCGTTTCGATATGCGTGCTCATCAATTAGCTTGTTTTTAGATGTGTGCGAAATTTGTAATGAAAAAGTTCGTGGATTCAAGGAGGGAAGTTACATAAGTTCATTCAAATCTGCAAACGTTTGCATAAAGATTAACAGGGAGTTTGGGCGGGATGGCACAAGGAAATGTTAACTTTGTATCAGCGTTAATATTAAATCATGAAAATAGTGGATAGTATTAACGCAGCTTTCCCAAATGGTCTATTTTAGCGTATCATGAACACTTTTCTTCAGATTCACCCGAAAGACAATGTGCTGGTGGCTTTACAGGATCTGCCGGCCGGCCGGCAGATAGACTTCAACGGCACTTCGATTCAATTGACGCACAACGTTCCCGCCAAACATAAATTCCCGTTCAGGCCCCTCCATTCCGGCGACCCCGTGCTGATGTACGGCGTGCTCGTAGGCAAAGCCGTGACGGACATCGCTCCCGGTGAGCCCATCACCACCAAAAACCTCCAGCACGATGCCGACGCCTTTCATGAGAAAGACGCCAACCTGCAATGGCAGGCACCCGATGTCAGCAAATGGAAAAACAAAACTTTCAATGGATTCCACCGGGCCGACGGGCAGGTGGGCACCCGCAATTACTGGCTGGTGATCCCCATGGTTTTCTGTGAAAACAGGAACGTAAACGTGATCAAAACCGCCTTCGAAAAAGGGCTTGGTTTCGCTCCCCCGGAAGTCTACAACGAACAGGTGAACGACCTGGTAGACCTCTATAAAAGCGGCAACCTCGAAGCCATCAAATCCTACCAGGCGGCAGAAAACAAACAAGCCTCCACGCGCAGCAGCATCTTCCCGAATATCGACGGCGTGAAATTCCTCATCCACGAAGGCGGATGCGGCGGCACCCGCCAGGATTCCGATGCGCTCTGCGCCCTGCTGGCCGGTTACATCCACCACCCCAACGTGGCCGGCGCCACCGTGCTCAGCCTCGGTTGCCAGCACGCCCAGGTGTCAATCCTCCAGGAATCCCTCAAAAAACTGAACCCGGATTTCAATAAACCGGTGCTCGTATACGAACAACAAACAAGCGGCTCGGAATTCAATATGCTGAGCAACGCCATCCGTGATACCTTTCTCGCTCTCGTGGAAGCCAACAAACTGGAACGCCAACCCGCTCCCCTGTCCAAAATCACCATCGGACTGGAATGCGGCGGCTCCGACGGGTTCAGCGGCATCTCCGCCAACCCCGCCATTGGTCATACTTCCGACCTGCTCGTGGCACTCGGCGGCACTACCATCCTCTCCGAATTCCCCGAGCTCTGCGGTGTTGAACAGGAGCTGATCAACCGCTGTGAAGAAGAAGCTACGGCCGGTAAATTCATTTCCATCATGCGCGCGTACGAGCACCAGGCGCAATCCGTGGGCTCGGGCTTCTACATGAACCCATCCCCCGGCAATATCAAAGACGGCCTCATCACCGACGCGATCAAATCCGCCGGCGCAGCCAAGAAAGGCGGCACCTCCCCCGTCCGCGACGTACTGGATTACACCGAATACGTTACCAAACCGGGCCTCAACCTGCTCTGCACACCGGGCAACGACGTAGAGTCCACTTCCGCGGAAGTAGGCTCCGGCGCCAACGTGGTATTGTTCACCACCGGCCTGGGCACGCCTACCGGCAACCCCATCGCGCCTGTCGTAAAACTGGCTACCAATACCCGCCTCGCGCAACGCATGCCCGATATCATCGACATCGATACCGGCTCCATCATCAGCGGACAAAAAACCATTGCCCAAATGGGCGAAGAAATCCTCGACTACGTGATCAAAATCGCCAGCGGCGAGGAAATCACCAAGGCGGAAATCCTGCACCAGGACGATTTCATTCCCTGGAAACGCGGCGTGAGCCTTTAATTCGCATAGTAGTTTGTAAGCATAGAAAAGCGGCGGGGCAAATGCTCCGCCGCTTTTGTTTATACCAGTGCAAACCGCATTACCGGATCACCGTTACCGTGCCCCTGAAGATGAATGTGGTGCCATCCTCGCACACGGTTTCAATAGCATACACATAAGTTCCGTAAGGCGATGTTTTGTTCTTCCAGCTGCCATCCCAACCCGCCACCGGGCTGTTGATGGGGAAATGCGTATTCTCGAAAACGAGGCCGCCCCACCGGTCGTAAATCCGCATCCAGTTCACCTCCTTGATGCCGCGCCCTTTGGGATAGAAGCGTTCGTTAACGCCGTCTTTGTTGGGTGTAATGGCGTTCGGGAAAAATACGCTGCCCTGGTCGCAGGTTACATGCACCATCACATCGTCGGTCGCTTTGCAGCCGAAACGGTTTTCCACTTCCAGGATGTAACGGGTGGTGAGGTCGGGCAGCGCGCGCGGGGCGGGACAAGTGGGGCAATCCAGTTTGTGGTTGGGCGTCCAGGTCCACCTGATGATATCGGCGCTGCCGGGGCCGCCCAGCAACACCGGTACGCCGGACATTACGATGCGGTCGGGGCCGGCGTTGATAATCGGTTTGGGATGTACGTTCACCAACACGGTGGCATCGTCCGTAAAACATCCATCCGCATCAAAACCTGTAACCTGGTACGTATAGCTGCCGGTAAATTTCAGGTTGGCGCGCGGAGCGGGAATGCCGTCATCATTCAACCCTTCCCCGTTCCATTTGTAATGATCCGCACCCCTTACCCACAAAGGCAGCTGATGCCCGAGGCAGAGCGTGGTATCCGGCGTAGCGGTTATCTGGAATGGCTGGGCTACGCGGATGCTGACCTTATCGGTATTGGTGCAGCCATTGGCGTCTGTTACGGTCACCGAATATTCCGTGTTGACGGTGGGAGCCGCCTGCGGCCTGGGCGATTGCGCATTGCTCAAACCCTCCACCGGCGTCCATTGATAGCTAACGCCTCCGCCGGAGCTGAGTGTGGTGTTTTGACCCAGGCACACGAACGGCGAGGCGGATGCGGCATTCACCACGGGCGCTGCCGTGATGTTGATATTGTGGGTAGACGTGTCCTTGCAGCCGTCTTTACTGGTTACGATGAGCACGGCTTTGGAAGGTCCTGCTACGTTAAAAGACTGATCGCCGGGCAGTTCCTCCGTGCTGGTATTCCCATTCCCGAATTCCCATTTCCAGGTAACGTCGTTCACGATGCCGACGGAACCTTTGAATGCGACTGCCTCGAACTGGCAAGCCTGTAAGGGCCCGCTGATGTCCGCCACCGGCCGGGGGAACACCGTTACCGTTTTATCCACCGTCTGCGTACAACCGTATGCCGTGGTGGTGGTCAGGGAGAAGTGATAATCTTTTTGCTGATCCAGGAAAAACTTCGGCTGTGCGGAAGTTTCATCCTGCGTGGGGATGCCTGGTTCGAAGGTCCATTTGTATGTAGCGGCTTCTTTCAGTTCATCGATGGAGTAGCTGTTGAATGCAGGCTGAAAAGCGACCCATCCTTCCTTGCAGATAATTTCAGGTGTCGCGTTCAGTTGCACATCCAGCTTGTCGATAACGATCGGATCTTTCAGGAACGCGGTGCCTTTGCAACCCGCCTGGTCCGACAGGATGAGGCGCGGTTTATACACGCCCGGTTCCTTAAAAGTATGTTTGATGGTGGCGTCCGTTGTTTCGGTGACCACGCCATCTGTAAAATCCCAGGCGAAATTCACGGCATTCGCCGCATCTACCGTAAACTCGATTTCCTTTGTGAGGCAGCCGCCGTTGGAAGATGTTGTGATGGTGGCGTAGGGGCCTTTCACTTCTACTTCCTGTTCAAACTCATCTTCAGTACCCGCGTCACCGGTTACTTTCAGTTTCACTTTGTATTTCCCGGCGTAGGTGTAGGTATGGGAAGGATTATCCAGCGTGGAAAAACTGCCGTCGCCAAAATCCCAGTATGAGCTGCTGTAATTCAGCGATCGATTCGTGAACCGCGCTACCACCGGCGGGCAGCCGCTGCCGCTTACAAAGGAAGTTGTGAAAGTAAAATCGGCGCTCACGCTCGACACCTTGATCTGTTTTTTGATACTATCCGTGCAGCCGTTATTGTCGCGCACCAGCAGCTTCACGGTGTAGGTGCCTTTCACGGGGTAATTTTTGCTGGGATGGTCTGCGGTGGAAGTGGTGCCATCCCCGAAATCCCATTCATACGTTGCGTAGCCGCCGGTTTCGCTGGTGGTATTATAGAACCACACATCCCCGCCCGGCGGGATCAATGTGGAGCTGGGTGTGAAGTCGGCATTGGGGCCGTTTACCTGGAGATAGTTCCCGCTGGCGGAGCTGCGGCAGCCGTCTTCGTCCGTAACCGTCATTTGCGGAATAAAATACCCCGCCCTGTTGTATGTGTATTTGAAAGGCGGCGCCGTGAAGGTTTTGGCCCCCGTACCGTCGCCGAAATCGAAGGACCAGGTTTTAACCGGCTTGCCTTTCGAAATATCCGTCTGATCCGTAAACATGAGCTCCGTACCGCGGCACTCCAAAACAGGCGGCGTTTCGAATTTGGCGACAGGGCCGTGCACATCTACCACCACTTTGTTACTGGAATCGATACATCCCTGGTGGTTAACTGCAAAAAAGCGGATCGCGTTTTTGCCTGGTTTCATGTTGGTGAACGTCACATATTGCTGGTTGTAGTAATCCCAGTACGGCGGCGTTCCGTCGGAAGAACTCCAGTTGTAGCCGTAATACGAATAATACAGCGACTGGTCGATGGTGAGCAGGTTGGCCCTGAGCGTTTCGTGCCCGCAAAGGGTGGACTTATCCGTATTGATGGTAATGGCTCCCGGCGCATACACGTTGATCGTCGCAGAATCGGTGCTGGTGCAGGTGCCGTCGGAAACGGTCAGTTTCACGAGATAAGCCCCGGTTCTGTCGTACTTATGTTTAACAACGGCGGTCTTCGTGGTGTAGGCATTTTCTTTTCCATCCCCCCAGCTCCATTTCCAGCTGGTAATGGCGCCCAGGGAATTATCGTCGAAGCTGATTTCCGTCCGGTTGTCGCAATCCACCGGTTTCATGCTGAACCGCGGGAAGGGGTTGACGGCTTTGATGAATGCCTTTTTGGTGACGGAACTGTCGCAGCCGTTGTTCGAAACGGTAAATGTAACGTCATAGGTTCCGGGTTCGCGGTAGCTATGTTGCGTGCGCTGGGAGGTCCCGTAGTTGTAATCTCCGAAGTTCCAGCTGAAATGGTTCCCCACATCCGTGGTGCCATTGAACTGCACCCAGTTGTTGCCGCAGACCTGGGGGGCCTGGGGCGAGGTGAAATCCGGTTTGGGCTTCTTATACACCTGGATGCTGTTGTAGGAATAGAGATTGACCGTTCCCTTGCAGCCGTTCGCGGTGGTGTAGGTCAGCTTTACATTGTAAGAACCGGCTTTGCTGTAAGTATGGGAGGGCGTGGCTTCGGTGGATTTGGGGCTGCCGTCGCCGAAATCCCATTCGTATTTCGTAATCACGTCGCCGGTGGTGCTGTAGGCGCTGAAATTGGGTGTAATGCCTTCGCAGCCGCTGGCGATGCTGGAATAAGCATAAATCACCGGCTTCTGCACCTGGATATACTGATCCGAAACGCTGGTACAGCCGGATGCGTTGCCCGCCGTCAAGCGGATCGTATAATAACCCAGACTGTTGTAAGTAGCGGTGGGATGCTGCTGGGTGGAAGTCTGGCTGTTGCCGAAAGTCCAGTTCCAGCTGGTGGCGCCCGTCGATTTATCCGTCAGTTTCACGGTTGCGGGAACGTCGCAGATAGCGGCCTGGTCGGTGGTGAATGCCGCCTGTGGAGCAGGTTTCACCACGATGTCTTTGGTAATGGGTTCCCGGCAAGTACCGTAATCGGCCGTCATGGTAACTTTCACCGTTCCGGTACCGGCGGGGCTGAAATAAGTGCTGCTGCCCCAGCTGTTGATGTAACCCTTGTCCACGCTCCAGGTGATGTTATCGGCCTGCGGCGTGGTGGCGGCGGTGAAAGAGGCGCTCGCGTTTTCGCAAACGCTGGCCGGCAGCTGGAAATCCGTTTTGAAATTGGCGACATTGATTTCGTCGGAAGTGTGCGTGGCCACGCAGCCCCGGTCATTGGAAACGGTGAGCTTGATTTTGTAAATGCCCCTGGCGGTGTAGGTATGTGAGCCGGGATTGGCGCCGGTAGCGGTTTTCCCGTCACCGAAATCCCATTTGTAAGTAAGGGTTCCCGGGCCGGAGGAGGCATTGGCGATCGTTACGGTGCCGGGCGCGGTACAAACGAATTTATTGGATATGCTGAAATTGGCGGTTAATGCTGCGCCGGCATCCACGATGTTGGAAATCACTTTGGAAGCGGTGCAATGGTTGCTGTTGGTGACGGTTAGGGTAACGGTGGCTTTGAGGACGTTATTGTACGTATGGACGGGACTCTTCCCCGTGCCGGTGGTGCCGTCGCCGAAGTCCCAGGACCAGGTGGAGATCGTGCCGTTGGAGGGATCGGATTTGTCGGTGAAAGTCACATCGAACGGGATGCAGCCTTTGGCCGGGCTGGCGGTGAAGTCGGGTTTGGGAAGGGCCCAGACGGTGACGGTTTCCTGCGCGGTACTGGTGGCCCCGGAGGCGTCTTTCACGGTCAGCTTCACGGTGTAGGTGCCGGGTGAAGTATAGGAAGCGCTGGGACTTTTATCCGTGGAGGTGGATCCGTTGCCAAAGTTCCATTGCCAGGAAACGGGGTTGCCGGTGGACTGATTATCGAATCTGGTGACAAGGCTTTCGCAATCACTGGACTTGCTGGGAGTGAAAGCGGCTCTCAGTTGGGCGAAGGCGCCAGCGCCGGGCCAAATGAGCAGTATTAACAAAACGGTACAGGAAAGGGTAATTTTCGGGATTACCTTATTGACTAGGGACATATGATGCTATTCGGGGAAGAAAATTACACAAAAAAGCTTGACGGAACGCGCCGTGCAAGGGTGTAGTTAGGTATCAGAAAATCCTATCATTCAATACTTCCTGATCACAAACAAGTTAGTTTATCGGCCTGCGTGGGGATGAAAAAAGTAATAATGGGCGGGTCAAAAAAAAGGCAGCACAACGATGGGATGCGTTGTGCTGCCTGATGGAAAAGTATTTTTTGAAGGACGGATTACGCCAGTTGCGACCTTTCCATTTTCGGCACACACAGGTGGATCACCAGCGTGGCAATGAGGTAAGCGGTGCTGCCATAGATGAAGAATGGAACGTAGCTGTCGGTGTGGCCTGCGTACCAGGTCATCATAGCGCCTGCGATGCCGCCCAGAGTGCCGCCGATGCCGGTTACGGATCCTACTGCGTATTTCGGGAACAGGTCGCCGGGCATGGTGAGGATATTGGAAGAGAAGCCCTGGTGCGCTGCGGTTCCCAGCGCGATGATAAGCACCGCCACGTAGAAGCTGGTGGTATATGCGGCGAAGAAGATCGGCAGGGCGCAGAGGCCGCAAAGCAAAAGCGTGGTTTTGCGGGCGCGGTTGAGCGACCAGCCGTTTTTCATGAACCGGGTGGTCAGCCATCCGAAGAAGATGCTGCCCACGTCGGAGATGATGTAAATGAATACGAAGGTGAACCCAACGGAAGAGATATCCAGCTTCTGATCCAGCGTGTTATTGCGGACGAAGAAAAGCGGCAGCCAGGTCAGGAAGAAGTACCAAACACTGTCGGTCAGGAATTTGGCGCCGGCAAAAGCCCAGGTCTGGCGGTAGCCGAAGAGCCTGATCCAGGACACCTTCCCGGGGGGCTCCTGTTCCATATCGCTTTCGATATGCGCGAGCTCTGCGGCACTGAGGGATTTGCTTTCGCGGGGCTTGCGGTACATTTTCATCCAGAAAGCGATGAGAATAAAGCCCAATGCACCTGTGACGATAAAGCACACCCGCCAGCCGAAATGGTGGTTGAGCACCGGAACGGCCAATGCCGTGGCGATCACCCCGATGTTGGCTCCTGCGTTCATGATACCGGTCGCCTGCGATCGTTCCTTTCGCGGCAGCCATTCGGAAATCGTTTTATTGGCCGATGGGAAGTTCCCCGCTTCACCGATGCCCAGCATAAACCGCGCACCGATCAATCCCCCGGCACTTTTCACCAAACCATGCAACATGCCCGACAGGCTCCATAAGCCCAAAGCGATAGGAAAGCCCTTGCGGACGCCCACACGGTCGAGGAACCAGCCCACGATGAGGAACCCCAGAGAATAAGCAAGTTTGAACGCCGCGTCGGTATTACCCAGCGCCTTCTTGAAATCGGCATGGTCGGAGGCCTGCATCACGTGATCCGAGGAAAGCCCCAGGATATCTTTCTGGAATGTTTCATCCGTAGAAATCATCGACAACACCTGCCGGTCTATATAACATATCGTGGTAGCAAAAAACAGCAACGCAACAATTCGCCAGCGATACCGGCCAATTACAGTGGAATTCATATCAGTTGAGTGTTTAAGGGATGAGCACTACAGAACAAATTACTGCAATGACTTTAATAATGCAAACGTTTGCTTGATTTTCTCGGAAAGGCTTGACCAGTCCCGTTTTGCAATGATTTCTTTTGATATAAGGTTAGACCCCATGCCTACGCAGACAACACCTGCGCCGAACCAGGCTTCGAGGTTGGCGGCTTCCGGCTCCACGCCGCCGGTGGGCATGAATTTCAGGCCGGGGAACAGCGGTTTGATCGCCTTCACAAAGTCGGGGCCCAGCGCGCTCCCGGGAAACAGTTTCACCAGCAACGCCCCGTTCTTCTCCGCCACGGAAATCTCTGTCGGCGTCATGCATCCCGGGATCCAGAGAACGCCCGCGGAATGGCAATACGCGGCGGTTTCAGGATCGGTGACGGGGCATACGATGAAGTCGGCCCCCATCTCCGTGAAAGTTTTCGCGTCGGCAGCGTTCTTGATAGTTCCGATGCCCAGCTGCATGTCGGGCATGGAAGCGGTTTTCAGATCGCGGAGATGCGCGAAGTTCTGACGGGCCTGCTCCCCGCGGTTGGTAAATTCGAAAACGCGGATACCGCCTGCATAACAGGCTTTCATCACTTCCGCGCACACTTCGGGGTCCTCATGGTAAAACACCGGGATCACCTTTGTGCTTTCAAATGCTTTTACGATTGTATCTGGTTGCGTTGTCATCTGTTACATCATTTGCGTAATCGTTTCGCGCGGGGTGAGGTTAAAATCCCCCGTCCTGAAAAGCTTCGTGTACGCCGACGCAGCGGCATAGCCGATGATTTCCTGCGGATCGAAGTTGTGGATGTTGGCATGGATCAGCCCGGCCATAAAACTATCGCCGCTGCCCACACGGTCCACCACTTCATTCGTTTCATACTGCCGGCTCACGTACAATTCGCCGCCGGTGTAATACACGGCGTAATACAGGTTATGCGTGGCGCCACCCGAAAACCGGAACGTAAACGCCACCCGGTCGCACTTCGGGAACTTTGCGATAATGGCTGCCGCGGATTCGCGGGCGGCCTGCAGGTATCCTTCTTTCGTATCCGGTTCTACGGCGGCTTTATTCAAAGGCACGCCCAGCATCATTTCGGCTGCCCAGATATTTCCCATGATTACATGGCAATATTGCGTAAGGGCGGGCATTACTTCCACCGGTAATTTGCCGTATTGCCACAATTTGCTGCGGTAATTGAGGTCGGTGGAAATGGTCATTCCCTTGCGGGTGGCCGCTTCCAGCACTTCCCGGCAGATTTCCGCCGCGTTGGCGTTCAGCGCGGGAGAAATCGCGCTCCAGTGAAACCAGTTCGCGCCATCGAGGAGGGCGTCCCAGTCCACCGTTCCCGGCTGTATCTCGCTGAAGCTGGAATATTTACGGTCATACACCACTTCGGCATGCTTCAGGTCGGCGCCCTGCGAAAGGTAATACGCTCCTATCCTGTCGCCGCCCCACAACATCCGGTCCGTTTTGATACCGGCGCTTTCGAGCTGCGCGAGCGCCTGGCGGCTCAGCCCGTTGTCGGGCGCTTTGCTGATATAGGCCACGCTGTCGCCCCAGGTACCCAGGGCCGCGGCTACGTTGGCTTCCGCCCCGCCTACGTACATGGCGGCGCGGTTATTGGCCCAATCGGGCGAAAGGCGGAATAAGATCTCTCCGAAAGTAATGACTGATACTGGTTGCATTAAAAAGAAAAATACGCCTGCGCGTTGTTATAGCATATATTCTGCACCGTTTTGCCCAGCCAGGGAATATCGGCGGGCAATTCTCCGTTTTCCACATCGTTGCCGAACAAATTACACAATATTCTTCTGAAATACTCATGGCGGCTATACGAGAGGAAGCTCCTCGAATCGGTGAGCATGCCCACGAACCGGCTGATCAGCCCCATATTGCTGAGCGCGTTCATCTGCTTCTCCATTCCATCTTTCTGATCCAAAAACCACCAGCCCGATCCGAACTGCATCTTCCCGGCCACGCTGCCGTCCTGGAAATTACCCACCATGGTGGCAAACACTTCGTTGTAGGAAGGGTTCAGGTTGTACACGATCGTTTTGGCCAGCTGGTTGCCGGCATCCAGGCGGTCGAAGAAGCGGCTCATGGCCTCGGCCATCGACCAGTCCCCAATGGAATCTACCCCCGCATCCGCGCCGAGCCGCTTCAGCAAACGGCTGTTGTTGTTGCGGATAGCGCCCACATGGAACTGCTGCACCCAGCCTTTCGCGTGGTTCCACTGGCATACGAAGTGCAGCGTTGCGGATTTGAACATCGCCGTAGCGGCGGCATCCAGCTGCCTCCCGGAGAATACGTGCTGGAAAGCCTGTTCCAGCGCGGCTTCTGTAAAATCGCTGTAGATGAAATAGTTAAGACCATGGTCCGATAACCGGCCGCCGGCTGCATGGAAATAATCGTGTCGGTTCTTCAGCGCGTCGAGCAGGGATTGATAGCTATGGATTTCGATGCCTGCCGCGGCGCCGAGCTTGCTTAAATAGGATTTGAAGGCCGCGGGATCTTCCACCGCCATCGCTTTGTCGGGCCGGAACGTTGGCAGCACCTTGACGCCGAAACCCTCGCTCCGCAATGCCTTGTGATGCTCCAGCGAGTCCGCCGGATCGTCCGTAGTACACAGGGCCTTCACATTGAAGTGCTGCAACAGGCTGCGGGTGGAATACTGCGGCAACTGCGCGTTGCAGGCCTCGTATATCTTCTTCGCGTTATCGCCGTTCAGCGTTTCGCGGATGCCGAAAGGGTTCGCCAGTTCCATCGCGCTCCAGTGATAGAGCGGGTTCCGTGCGGTAAAAGGCACCGTTTCGGCCCACACGCGGAACTTCGTGAAATCATCGGCATCACCGGTAATCAGGTCTTCAGGCACGCCGTTGGCCCGCATGGCGCGCCATTTATAGTGGTCGCCCTTCAGCCAGATCTCCGTCATGTTCGCAAACTGCTTGTCGGACGCGATCTCGTCGGGCGGCAAATGGTTATGGTAATCGATCACCGGCATGTCTTTCGCGTAATCGAAATACAGGCGCCGGGCCGTTTCGGTCTGTAGTAAAAAGTCTTCCGACAGAAATTGTTTCATGCGATTATAAAACCTTGGAATGGTGGATGATATATTCCTTAACGCCGTTTTGCATCATGCCGATGAGATGGTCCGTCACGGTATCGGCGAACCCGGGCAGCTGGTTGAGATCGGTTTGCCAGAGGCGCCCGTCCCCGCAAACGTTCCGCACCATGGCCGAAACCTCGGGATACGACGGAGCCGACACGCTTTGCCAGTGGCCTGCGAAAACAGCGGCATTTTCGTCAGTGATATCATACAACTGCTCACCGCGCAGGCCCTGGTACTTGCCGTCTTTCTCCCGCGCCGGCCGCAGGAACATCAGGGTTCCCGCGAATCCCAGCAGCATCATCTCCGGCAGCAGGCCTTTGCTTTCGCGGTAGCGGAGGATGGTCTGCACGTTGCGCGCGTTCATCTTGCTGCTCTGCTGGAAGGTGATGGAAATGAGTTTATGTTCGATGGAAGGGTTATCGAAGCGGTCGAGCACGTCGGTGGCGAAGGTGGCAACCTGCGGACCGAGGTGCTCCAGCGTGGGCAGGATCTCCCCTTTCACGACGGTTTCGAAGAAGCGGCGCATGTAGCCGTCCTGCATGCACTCATATACAGTATTGAGGCCGGAGAGATAACCCAGCGTTACGGCGGCGGTGTGGCTGCCGTTGAGGATGCGGAGTTTCTGTTCGCGGTAGGGTGTGATGGTGGGGGCGATGAGCATGCGGTCGTCCGCCTGGTGGAATTCCAGTTTCTGCGCCACGCCGGCGTCGCCTTCGATCGCCCAGAGGAGGAAGGGTTCCGAATCGATCCACAGCTCGTCTTCGTACCCTGCTTCTTCCCAGCATTCCGACAGGTTCTTGGGCCTGCCGGGCACGATTCGGTCTACCAGCGAGCTGCAGAAGCGGTTGCCCTGGCTGATCCACTGGATGAAATTTTCCGGCATTTCGTTATATGCCGCCAGTTTGAGCACGATGGAACGGAGCAGCTGCCCGTTGTCGACCACCAGTTCGGTGGGTATAATGACGAACCCCGGAAGTTTCCGGCGGTAGCGTTCGTACAGGATGGCCAGGAGTTTCCCGGGGAACGACGCGGGCACGCCGGCCGCCACGTTTTCCTCCACATACTGGATGCCCACTTCCGTGGTGTTGGAAATGATGATCTCCATGGCAGGCTGACAGGCCGCTTCCAGTACCGCCTCCCAATCTGCATTCGATTGCAATACACGGCTAACAGAAGCGTTGACCAGGTATTGATCCACGGGTTTCCCCTGGGAAATGCCTTTGATATGGGTGGTGAACAGTCCGTCCTGCGCATGGAAAGCGCCCGCGTCGCCCCCGTCGGTGCTTTTCACGATCGCGATGCGGCCGTTGAAAACGCCCTGCTTGTTGGCTTTGTCGACGAGGTAGTCGACCAGGCCGCGCAGCAGCACGCCGGTTCCGAACTGCAGGATCTTTTCCGGTAATTGAAAGTAATCGGATGTAATGCCCCATTGCGGGTGATTCATAACGTGTGCCTTATTCAAACGAGGTAGCATGCATTCAAGATTTATTATATGACATAGCTAATATCCGATAAATATAAAATTAGGCCGCGACTTTTTTGACGATTATTTAAAGAATTATGACAAAAATCTAATATCAATCGTTGTAAATCCCTACATATTGAATTTTTTTCATCGGGCTTATCTTGTTCCGGCTATGGGGCTATCAGCAGTATCTATAGGCCTGCGCCCCTCGTTCCGGGGATTTTCTGTAATTTTGCACGCTAAACCGATAGGAAAATGAGCAAGCATGGAAAAGTGCTGGTAGCCATGAGCGGGGGTATCGACAGTACCGTTACCGCCCTTATGCTGCATGAGCAGGGTTACGAAGTGGTCGGCATTACGATGAAGACCTGGGATTACGCATCCGCCGGGGCCTCCAAGAAAGAGACCGGCTGCTGCAACCTGGATTCCTTCAACGACGCCCGCGCCGCCGCCGTGCATCACGGTTTCCCGCACTTCATTCTCGATATACGCGACGAATTCGGCGATTTCGTCATCAATAACTTTGTGGACGAGTACCTGGCAGGCCGCACGCCGAACCCCTGCGTCCTGTGCAACACCCACATCAAATGGCGCGCCCTCATGAAACGGGCAGACGCGATGGACTGCGCTTTCATCGCCACCGGCCACTATGGCCAGATCCGTGTCGAAAACGGCAGGGGCATCATCAGCAAAGGCGTCGATGAAACCAAAGACCAGAGCTATGTGCTCTGGGGCCTGGAGCAGGACGTCATCAAGCGCACCCTCCTCCCCCTCGGCGGCTACCGCAAAACCGAAATCCGCCAGATGGCCTTCGACTTCGGTTACCCCGAACTGGCCAAGAAAGCCGAAAGCTATGAAATCTGCTTCGTGCCCGACAACGACTACCGCGGGTTCCTGAAACGCAAGGTAGACGGGCTGGAAGAGCGCGTGAACGGGGGCAACTTCGTACTGGCCGACGGCACCATCGTAGGCAAGCATAAAGGCTATCCCTTCTACACCATCGGGCAGCGCAAAGGCCTCGATATCGCGCTGGGCCGGCCCATCTTCGTGACCGAAATCATCCCGGAAACCAATACGGTGGTGCTGGGCGACGAAGTGGAACTGAACCGCAGCGAAATGAACGTCGGCGGCATCAACCTCGTGAAATACGACCATCTCCCCGAAGGCATGGAATCGGTGGTGAAGGTGCGCTATAAAGACAAAGGCACCCTGGCCAACCTGTACGGCGGCCGCGCCGGCCTGGGCAAGAAGCTGGACACGTA
>NZ_CALNBI010000407.1 GCF_937874145.1 uncultured Chitinophaga sp.
CAAAGGTCCGCGTGCCGCGGATGCCGCCGCCGCCGTGGAGCGCCGCTTCGGGGGGCATCACGGCCGGGTGACTTTCCAACAGAAGCGCCTCGACCTGTTCGAAGATATGTACGCCAGCCTGGAGCGGGGTTACGGGAACGACAATCTCGGCTATGCGAACATGTGCTTATGGCATTACCTGGCGGGCTTCCTGTACGAGGAGCCCTTTAGCCTGTCCGAAAAACATACCAGCCGGGATGCAGTGGAGCAGTCGATCAGCCACATGCGCGAACAGCTGGGCGCCTCCCTCACGCTGGCCGACCTGGCGGGCGCTGCGAACCTGTCGGCCAGCCATTATTCGGCTATTTTCCGCAAGCGGACGGGCTATTCGCCATTGGAGTATTTCCATCACCTCAAAATCCAGAAAGCCTGTCAATACCTGCTGTTTACGGATATGCGGATCAAGGAGATCGCGTATGCGGTCGGGATTGAAGATCCGTATTACTTCTCGCGGATGTTCAGCAAGCTGATGGGCGTGTCGCCGCAGCAATACCGTTTGAAGCGCGGGGTGTAAAGAACCGGGAAACAGCGTATCTTGCCCGCCAATCCAATATCCATGATCATCGACACATTAGCGAACGCAGACAAGTACGCGGGACTGGGGGAACGCTTCCAGGCGGCATTCAAATGGCTCCGGGAATCCGGCCTGGCCGGGCTTGAGAAAGGAAAACACAGCATCGAGGGCGACCGCATCTTCGCCATCGTCAACGAATACGATACCATCCCCGCCGAAGGCGAGCAGATGGAATCGCACCGCAAACATATCGATGTACAGTATATTGTTTCGGGCGAAGAGCTGGTAGGGCACGATATGCTGCGCGGGCAGCAGGTGAGCCGTCCTTACGACGACAACGACGATTTCATGCTCTGGGCCGACCGCCCGTCTTTCTACACCAGGCTTACGCCCGGGGATTTCGCCATCTTCTGGCCCACCGACCTGCATATGCCCAACCTCATTTCGGGGAAATCCGTAAAGGTGCGCAAGATCGTCATCAAGATCGCGACGGGTAAATAGTCCCCCGGATTTTACTATTTTGCGGCCGTATTTAATAAAATTATCATGTCAAATAAACGGTTCACACTGGCCTGGCTGGGCGGGAAGGAATGGCTTGCATTGTTGCTTTGGTTCGGTTTGTCGGCGATCGTTGGCCTGAAGGAGTTCATGGTCGACAACCACAACAACTACACGATTTTCAAGCATGTCTATCTCCATACCATCCACGGACAAACGCTCTACGGGCCTTATCCCGAGTATTTCGATGTGAATAACTACGGGGTGCTGTTCAGCGTGCTGATCGCGCCGTTCGCCATCCTGCCCGACTGGCTGGGGAGCATCCTTTGGGTGCTGACCAATGCGGCGGTGCTGTTCCTGGCGATCCGGCAGCTGCCGCTGAACCGGATCCAGCAGAACCTGGTGATCATTTTCGCGAGCCATGAGCTGATGGCGGCGAGCAGTTATTTCCAGTTCAACCCTATCGTGGCGGCCTGTATCATTTTTGGCTATACGATGATGCGGAAGGAGAAGGACTTCTGGGCGGCGTGTTTTATTATGTTCGCGACGCTGACGAAGGTGTATGGCATTGTGGGGCTTGCGTTTTTCTTCTTTTCCCGGCATAAACTGAAGCTGATCGGCAGCATGGTGCTGTGGGGAGCGGTGTGGTTTGCGGCGCCGATGGTGCTGTCTTCGCCGCAGTTCGTGGTAAGGATGTATGTGGAATGGTATAATGCGCTGGTGGTGAAGAATGTGCAGAACGCGCAGATCGACAAGGGCATCGTGTTGCAGGACATTTCCGCGATGGGCTTCATCAAGCGGACGTTCCGGCTGCCGTATTTGTCCAACCTCGTGGTGATAGGCCCGGCCATGGTGCTGTTTGCGGCGCAGTACATCTGGCTGAAGTATAAGGACGATGTGCGCTACCAGCTCCTGATCCTTTGTTCTACTTTGCTTTTCACGGTATTGTATTCCAGCAGTTCGGAATCTCCGACTTATATCATCGCGTTCCCGGCGGCCTGCATCTGGTATATGTTGCAGCCGCGGAGCCGGGCGGCGGATATCTTCTTCGTGTATTTGCTGATCGGCACGAGCTTTTCCCATTCCGACCTGGTAACGTCCTGGGTGAAGAAGAACCTGGTAGTGCCTTATGCAGCCAAAGCGATGCCCAGCCTGATATTGTGGTTGCTGATCGTGTTCCAGGTCACTACGCGGCGGTTCCTCCGCTGGCCGCAGGTGGGTGCGCAGTTTTCACATTAAATTCATTTTCCCGTAACGCAGGGGAAACATCCGTCGGGGATATTGCATCCGGAAACCGATGGTTGTTTCCCCTGTTTGTTTTTTGCCCCGCGGCATTGTCGTCCATATTGATCCCGTTACCTGATTACTGTAGTCCCCCTTTTATCTTAGCATCATAAGCATTACCAGTTCCTCCGTTTCCGGGGGAACTTTTTTTTGTGCCGGGGCGTGGTTACAGCTGTTTAAATGTGGCATGGAAATCGCGGTAATTGCTTGAAAATCCTTAACTTAGGAATAATACGTTTATTGATCACCAAAACAACTACGCATATGAACCGGATGTACCATGCAATCCTGGGGATGGCGGCATTATTGTTGGCCCAGGGCGTTCAGGCCCAGAATGTTCCCAAAAAAATGTATCTCAAAGTGGCAGGCGGTTATTTCTTCAGCGTTTCGCCCGGACAATTCCCTGATGTAGGCCCTTATCCGCCGCGGGATATCCGCAACACCGTGAACCCGGCTACCGGGGCCGTCACGGAGGTATTCGAGCGGGTGCTCACGGGCTCTTACGGCGAAGGGCTGCGCGGCGGGCTTACCGTGGGGTATAATATCAACAAGCACATCGCCATAGAAGGCACTTTCAATTATTTCCACAGCCAGGAGAACCTCATGACACGGAACGTCAGTGTTTTCGAAGGGTTGAATAAAGACGCGGCGCGGATTGAGTCCGACGGGCACGTGAACGCCATCGACTTTGCGCCGAGCCTGGTGCTGAGCCCGGGTTATGAGAAGTTCAACCCGTATGTGCGGTTCGGCTTTGTGGTGCCGTTGTGGGGCAAGCTGATCATCGAGACGGAAGCCATGCGGATGAGCCGGCCGGCCGGCGTGCCTTTGCCCGCGGGCACGATGGTGAAAACGGATATCAGCCGGACGGAGGAGATCAAGCCCAATCCTACCTTCGGGTTCCAGGGGGCGATGGGTTTCAATTATAATGTTTCCCGGCGGATAGACATTTTCGCCGAAGCGGAGTACCGGAACGTGCCGGTGCGTAGCAAAGAAAAGGAGGTGACGAAATACAGCGAAACGAATAACGTGGTGAATGTACAGTCGGGCGACGTGCTGCAGCAGCTGCCGGGGCGGGGGATTGACGACCTGAGCCATGCGGAGCGGTATACCACGTATGTGACGGTGCTGGACGAGAATTCCAACACGCCCACGGGCAGTACGGGCGCGCAAACGAATTACAAGAACGATAATGCGCCTGCCAATGATTTGAAGTCGTATATCAATATCGGCGGTCTGGGCCTGAATGCGGGTGTCCGGATCAAGTTTTAGATATTTTAAACCGGCGGCGCGCAGGAATGGGCGCTGCCGGTTTGTTCTTCCCCAAAAAGTTTAGTATATTTGTTCCTATGTCAGGATTTACCATACTGCCCAGATTGAAAAGTGCCCGGTGTTACCGACCGGTTGCAGGGGTGACGTATGCCTGCAACAGCGTGTCTTTCCGCACTTTCTGCAAGAAGTTATACTACTTCTCAAATTTTAAGGACTTCAATACGCTTGCCCTGAACCATTAAGCGTTTCTCCGGGTTCAGGGGTTTTTCTTACTGCTTTTATTCGATGCTTAATTGAATTGCTCAGATGCGAAATCAACAAGAGGTTTCCATCGGCGGCATGATTTTGTTCGTTTTAGTAATCGCCAACGCGCTGATTTTACGCGCGGGGCTGTTGAATAATGCGGGCTGGTACCGGGCTTTGTATATATCCCTGCCATTGCTGCTGATCGTATTGATAACCGGAATGTTTAAAAAGCCTGGTGCGAAGCCTTGAAAAGCCGCACCGGAAATACTATTACATATATAAATCATTATTAAATCTTTTACACCATGCAAAAGAAACAGCAACCTATATTCAGGAAGGATGACTATGATGTGATCCACGCCTGCCTGCAGGAAGGTGCGAGGGAAAGTGCCTTCGGCCCCGCGGTCGTGGAATCGCTGCTGGCTGATTTCAGGAAGGGCAAGCTGGTGAGCAAGGAAGCTTTCCCTGCGGACGTGGTACGCCTTAATTCCCGCGTCATCATCCAGGAATCAGACCGTCCGAAAGAGATGGAGGTAACGGTAGTGTTACCCGAAGAAGCCGATATCAAACAAAGAAAAATATCCGTCATGGCGCCGGTAGGCGTGGCCCTTATCGGTTTCCGGCAGGGGCAGGAAGTGATGTGGCAGGTGCCGGGCGGGAAGAAGAAGTTTACGATCAAAGAAGTGTTTAACGAAAGAGACTGATAGCTCTAATTGGAAATTTACAATAACGGGCGCCTGTTGAGGCGCCCGTTTGTTTATGTAATTATTTTGCTTCGGCAAGGAACTCCGCCACTTCCTTATCTTCTTCATCCTCCCGGATGCCCTGGAGCGCGCGGTCCAGCTGGATGGCAATGAATATCGGAATGATGTTCAGCCCAAAATACACGGCGGTGGATGCAGCGCTGTATTGTCCCACTACCTGCATTTCAAACAATTCAATATCGATCCCGAAGTCGATGCCGCCGGCATTGGAAATGTAAGGCATGCATTTTATACCCAGGTTGATCATCATCATCACCCCGAATAGATTGAAATTCGGGATCTGGATGATATTGAACCACAGGTTATACCGGAAGAAATGGCGCTTTTGCTGTTCCCGCTTCCCGGCGAGCAACATGTAATTGGTATAGGCGCAGTAGCAGATGGCGGCGGTGGACAGGCTGATCAATATCCATTGCGGCGCGCCGATCCCATGGAAGTTGGACATGGCGAAACGCTGCAGGAAATACAGGTTGAGCAGGCTGGCTGCCAGGCTGGAGAGGAGCGCGGACCAGGCTGCATCTGGCTGGCTGCCAGGAGGTAGGCGTAGAGGACATATTGCCGGAAGGGCGTGTATCTTTTTCTGGGCATCGTTATTATGCATTAGGGCTTCCGTCATAATGGATCAAATCGAGCGTCCAGCCGATGAAGATTTCCATTACCCATTCGTAGAAACTTTCATTGACTAGCTCGGGCTCGTTTTCCTGGGAGGAGGCGCCGGACTCCCAGAACACGATGGGGCAGTCGGTGGATTCGTCGTTCACGAAACGGGTGTCGAAGCAATAAAAGTTGCCGCTGTCATCCGAAGAGAAAGGGACGAGGTAACCGGGCTGCGGGGTTTCCACCTGGTGGTGCTCGCGTTCGTACACGCTTTCCAGCGTCTGCGGAAAATCGACAGGGCCGATCCCGTAGATCGTATTGCCGAGGAGCTCCAGGGTATTGAACCGGGAGATCAACGCCTTGTAGTCGGCTGGCAATGAAACGTGATGGGTGTGCTCGAATGCGGTAATGCGGTCGTCGGTGATAGGGGGACCGAGTTTAATGACGTTGGGGGAGAACTTCTCCAGTTCTGAGATGATATCGGTAGTGGTGAACATGTGCGGAGTTAGATTATCATGTAAATTACCAATTTCCCGGTTATCAGGGGCTTTCTTTCATTTCTTGTCCGCTTCACATTCGGTCTACATTCGGTTCACCTGTAGCGAGACAAGCAAAAATCTCCTTTCCTGCAAGTTTTTTGTCCTTTGCTGCAAGTCTTTTCACAAACGTGCTTGCGACCTTTGACGTTACAAAATATTCGAGTAATGCTGTCAAACCCCGACAGCCATTTTTAACCCATAATCCTTATTCTATGGCAAAAGCCACAGACAACCTCCTCCTTCACGGAGTTTCCGGGACCCTGGGCGGTCAATTCGTGATCCGCCAGCACATGGGCAAATCCATTATTTGCAAGCGGCCTAGAAAGTTTACCGGCGGCCCAACGGAAGGCCTCGGGAATGTCCGGGAAAAGTTCCAGATGAGTTCCGTGTATGCGCGGTCCATGAAAAACGACCCCGATGTGTACGCCGCGTACAAGGCCTCGGCCAGGAACGGGCAATCGGCTTACAATGTAGCGATGGCCGACTGTTTTAATGCTCCCGAGATCCGCGAGATCGATACGGATGCCTACACAGGCAAGGCGGGAGACAAGATCCGCATCCGGGCGGTGGACGACTTCCTGGTGAAGGACGTGCATCTGACCATGTTTTCGCCCGATGGTTCATTGCTGGAAGAAGGCGCCGCTACCGCAAACGGGAATGGTTTCGATTGGTACTTCTCCGCAAAGAAGGTAAATGCCGCGCTGAGCGGCACCCGCATCAGGATACAGGTGTTTGACCTGGCGGGTAACGTGGCCGAGCAGGAAAACGTGCTGTAAGGCTTTCTTACCGTGGTGAAGCCCTTCCGGTCCGGGAGGGCTTCATCCATTCCGGAACGAAGCGGGCGAGTGGCCGGTGTGGGCGTGGAAGGCGCGGAAGAAGGCGCTGTCGTTGTCGTAACCGACCTGTGCGGCGATTTCGCGGATGGTGGCGTTTGTTTCCTGCAGGAGCCGCCGGGCGGTGTTGATGCGGAGTTGCGTGATGTAATCTTTCAACGTGAGGCCGAATACGAGTCGGAAGCCTTCCGAGAATTTTTTGGGATGAAGGCAAACGGCGC
>NZ_CALNBI010000408.1 GCF_937874145.1 uncultured Chitinophaga sp.
CAGCGTCCCCTCTCTTTCTACGACGGTCTTATCTTCTGAATTTGCTGTTTTTCCATTTATTTTTTATCAAAAAAAACGTTCATTATGAACCTGTATGTATCCAATCTCATGACCCAATTACGGGATGAGGATTTGTTCGATATCTTTTCACCTTTCGGCCGCGTAGAATCCTGCAAAATCATCGTAGACCGCTACACCGGCGTATCCCGCGGATTCGGTTTCGTTGAGATGCCCGAGCGCGAAGAAGCCCTCGCCGCTATCCGCGAACTGGAAGGCAAAGCTATCGAAGGCCGCCAGATCAGCGTTTCGGAAGCAAAACCCCGTGTGGAGCGCGACCGCTTCGACCGTGGCGGCGGCGACCGTCGTTACTAGTCCGGCACTCCATCTGAAAAATAACAATCCCCTTTGCGCGCGGAACTTCCGCACCGCAAAGGGGATTTTTTGATGAGGTTATTGCCGGCTTACCGGTGCCCGTACCGCCAGGTGAAGCGCGCATTGGGCGCAGCGTCTCCCTTGTCGAGCCACCCGATGGCGCCGGCATCCAGCGGGAAGTTATCTGCCCATTTCACCTGCAGCGCAAATTTGTCGCCCCGGATGCCCAGCATCTTCTTCGGTACGGCGATTTCCATCTCCGCCCCTTTCTGCCGGCACTGCACCTTGCCTCCTTCCGACCAGGCCCCTCCGGCAAACCGTTGCAACGAGGCCGACTGCGCATCCCCGGCCGAAGGCGCCACATGAAACCCGAACCCTTCCCACTGCGGCCCTTCCTGCCCTTCCACTTTGATGAACAGGCGCATCCAGTCGGGATCGGTGCGCGGCGTCATGTCATGCGCGGTTTTCACGTAGAAATAAACATTTTCTGCATCTGAAGCCACCGCTGCCGCCACGATGTCGTTGCGGCCCGTGGTATTGGTATAAGCCTGGATACGCCCCCATCCGGGATGGTTGCGGTGCAGTACGTCGCCCTGGTCGTCCGTGAACCGGGTTTTGACCTTCGCCCAGTCAGCAAACGCCCCGTCTATCCGGATCTTGTCTTTCCCGGAAGCCGCCTGCGGCTGGCGGGCGCCTTTATACTGCCGGATGAACGATGCCATCTGGTAATAGTAATGGTCCTGGGTAACGGCATTCGCCGGCTCCGCGTCGCGGCTGAATTCAGCGTCGTAGAGGTCCACGAAGAAGGTTTCGCCTTCCTTAGCTTTCTTCCCCAAAAAGTCCTGGCCTTTGCGGCCTGCGGTAAAGCGCATCGCCACCCATTCGTTCCAGCCGGTCACGAACACGAATTCCGGGTCCACTTCCAGCGCGCGCTTCCACTGCTCGTTGAAATACAAACCCTTTTCCGTAGCCGGTATTTCGGGCTGTTTGCCGTTATGGAAGCTGCGCCCGATGTTGGAAACAGGATGCTCCGCCACCGCCACGCTCACCTGCTCCGGTTTGTCTTTCGACTCATGCCAGCCGTAGGATTGCGGGGTATGATCAAGCCAGGGCCATTTGTCTTTCCCATCCGCAAACCACTCCTGCCCTTTGCTCCAGGCCCAGGATTGCCGTACGTTAAAGAACGCGCCGATCTCGGGCGTTACCGCTTCCGGCGGGCACAGCAGCAGGGGCTTGCCTTTCCAGTAAAACCAAAGGTCGCTGAACAGCCCCTTCTTGTAGATTTCGTTGTACAGATTTTGTACCGTCTGCTTCGGGGAGCTGTTCACGATGAAAGCGATCGACGGCGCCGCTTCCCCGGCAGCTCGCAGCTTCCGGTAAGTCTCGGCAACTTTCGTGACCTGCGGCAGGTAAATCGGCCCGTTCGTCACATCGAAAATAATCACGTCCACGCCCGCATCGCTGAGCATCTGCGCGTGTTTGCGGATGATCCATTCATCATCGGGCAGGTAATACCCGAAATAGGGCTCCCCCCAGTGGTGGAAGGCATGCACCGGTCCATACTTCGGATTGCCGGGATTGGCTTTCAGCATTTCGGTGATGTCGTAAGGGCTTTGCGTATCTCCGGGAGATTTCGCCATGACCCCGCCGCCGGGAGCGCCGGCGGCATGCTTGTCGTAGCCGTGCGCGCCCTGCCAGATAAAGTAAAAAATGCCGACGTACCTGCCGGCCCGGGGTGCGGGATAGCTCCCCGGCGCAATGGTTCGTCCCAATCCGTCGGTTGCTGCCCATTCATCCGCCCGGTGCGGCGAAATGGCCACGGGCGTTGTCTGCTGTTGCGCGAAAACCGCCTGCGCAGCCATCAGGGCGGCGCAGGCGGTGAGGATAGTTCTATTCATGTTGCGATTGCATGGTTTTCATTATTCATTCCAGCCGGGGTTCTGCCAGTTCACGCCTGTCAGCTGCCGGATCTTGTCGGCCTCGTTCTGGTCGAGCGGATACATGAGGAAGCGGTCCTGGTTCGATTCGCGGTTCTCGAATTTGAACCGCTCGTACGTCAGCACGTCATTGTTTTTGGTGATGCGCATGCCTGTTACAAATTTATCCGTCTCGGCGAGAATTTTCCAGCGGCGCACGTCAAAGAAGCGGTGCTCTTCGAAAGCCAGTTCCACCGCGCGCTCGTTCCGGTATTTTTTCTCAAAGTCTCCCTTCGACATCCCCGCCGGGAAGCCGGGCATGCCCACCCTGGCGCGAACGGCGTTCACCGCTTCGCGGGCGCTCATGCTGAAGTTCCCTACCGTTACTTTCACATCGGGGCCTACGGCCTGGTTGGCCGCTTCCGCGAAGTTGAGGTAAAGCTCGGCCAGCCGGATGAGGCGCACCGAGCCATCGGCGTTTCCATTCTGCACCGACTTCCAGTTATTGAACTTGCGGACATAATACCCGGTGCGGGTAAACCGGCGGTTGTCGGTAGAGATGCCTTCCAGTCCGCCCACGAACGTTTCCACTTTCTTACCGTTAGGCTGGTTGAGATAGCGCACCGCGCCGTTGTAGTAAATCGACGCATAGAAACGCGGGTCGCGGCCGGCATAAGGTTGCTGCGGATCGTAGCCGGAAGCGGGGTTGATGATGGGCGTAAGTCGGTCGTTATCACTGTACCCGGTGATGGGCGCTTCGCCATTGGCCATTTCATAGCGGTCGATCATCTCCTGCGTGGGGTTGGGCCCTGATTTCGACACACCCGGGTTGGTGGGCAACCCGGCGTTCTGCCACATCGCCATGGTGCCTCCCGTATGCAGGATGGTTTCCTTGTCGCGGGTACGCATGTCGTTGGAAGTGATGAAATGATAGAGTGCATAGGCATTCTGCGCCACCGCGGGGTCCGTGTTCTCATTGAACAGGCTGAAGCCGTTGGCGAGGCATTCGCCCAGGGCCGTGCCGGTGACGTTGGCCACTTCCTGCCAGCTGTAGGAGCCATCGTTCCAGAGCGGGCTGGCGGCATACAACATGGCCTGCGACTTCACGGCGTGCGCTATCGCACGGGTCATGATGCCATACTGGTTTTCATAGATATCCCAGTTGAAGCCCGGGCGCCCCGGCGGCACGCTGAGCGCTGAATCGCATTCTTTGATGATAAAGGCCACCACATCGGAGAATTTCGCGCGGCTGTCTTTGGAAAAATCGTGCCCGATCGGCAACGGCTTATCGAAGATCGGCACACCGCCGTAGCGCTTGATGAGCTGGAGATAATACAATCCCCGCAGGGTATGCGCCTGCGCCACCCAGGAGTTGCGCTCTTCGGGCTGCGCCACGATGTTGGCCGTGCGGATGCCGCTGAGGAACACATTGGTCTTGCGGATGCCTTCGAACAGGCGCGCCCAGGGCTGGCCGTCCTGCGACTGGCCGCCGTAGCTGCTGGCCGTTACATCGCCGGCGTACCAGGCGCGGTAGCGGGAGTTGGCGGTGATATCGTCGCAGTCCTGCGCTTCGTCGGTGAAGGAAGAGCGGTCTACATGAGGGCCGGGTACGAATCCGTAGCAGGAATTCAGGTAGCCGCGGGTATAATCGTAATCGTTAAAAACTTCTCCCAGCGTGATGCGGCCGTCTTGCGGCAGGTCGAGCTGCTTGTTGCACGACAGTGCGGCGGCGGCGAGGAGGAAGGGGAATATTTTCTTCATGTTGTTTGTTTTAACATGTCAACGTCTCGTAATTAGAATTGCAACTGTACGCCCGCGTTGTATACACGGTACACGGGGAATGCGCCGTATCCGCCGCTTTCGGGCCCGAAGTCGGATGTGGGCAGCTTATCCCAGGTGAGCAGGTTCTGCCCGCTGAGAAGGATGCGCAGCCTTTGCGCGGCCAGCTTCTTCGCGATGTTGCCGGGCAGCGTCCACATCAGTTCCAGGTTTTTGAGGCGGAGGTAAGAACGGTCGTAGTAGTAGAAGGTATTGGTTTCGTGGTTGACCGTTTTGATCAAAGAAAGCGCCGGATAGGTGATTTCCTCTCCCGCCGCGTAGCGCTCGGCAGTCCAGGCTTTGCGGTGGAGGGAACCGTACACGCCGTCGAAGTCCGTTTCGCGGACGCCCATGCCGGAATAGGAAGAGGCGTACTGGCCGGTGCCCTGGAACAGGAAATTCAGCTCCAGCGAACGGAACCTTACGCCGCCGTTGATGGCGTACTGCTGCCGCGGGGTGTTGCCGTAGCCCATGGGCGCCCGGTCCTTCTGGTCGATGATCTTATCCCCGTTCAGGTCGGTGTACCGCAGGTCGCCGGGGCGCGGCGAACCGAAGGCGTACGTCAGCCCGCTTTCCGTGATTTCTTCCTGCGAGTTGAAGTAGCCGTTGCCGTTGGACTTGTCCACCACGTACCCGAATTCCGTTCCCAGCGAGTATCCTTCTTCCCAGTTGCGGTAAGCGTAATCCGCCGCGCGTTTGGCTTCGTTCCAGCTGATGATGGTGTTTTTGGTATAAGCGAACCATCCGCCCAGGGAGAAGCCCCAGTGCTTATTGAGGTCTTTGCTGATGGTAGCCGATACTTCGTACCCTTTGTTTTCGAACACGCCCATATTGGTGCGGGGATAGTTGCCGAGCGGGATGCCCTGGTACTGGGGGATCTTGTTCACCGCTCCCACTACCATGTTATTCATTTTCTCGTCGAATACATCGGCGGTGATATGCAGCATGTTGAACAGCCCGATGTCTATACCGGCGTTGCGCTTGGTGGAGATCTCCGCGGTTACGAGCGGGTTACCCACCAGGTTTTCAGTGATATTGTATTGCAGGTAGCCGAGCGGGCCGCCGCCTCCGAAGGTCACGTTGTCGAGGTAGGCGAAGCGTGAAAGACCGTTCCGGTCGTTGGCCGTTTTACCCCAGGAGCCCCGCAGCTTGAGGAGGCTGAGCCACTCCGCCCCCTCCAGCCAGCGTTCCCCGGTAACCAGCCATGCTGCAGAAACGGCCGGCGTACTGGTGAAGCGAACATCGCGGGCATATTGCTCTGAGCCGGAACGGCCCAGGTCGAATTGCAGAAAATATTTACCGGCATAATTATACGTCACCTCCCCGCCCAGGCTCAGCCGCGCGTATGGCAGCATGCCCGGCGCGCCGTTGTCGGCCGTGGTAAGGTTCTGGAAATACCCGAATGCCGTGGCGCCCACGTGGTGCTTGCCGAAGTCACGGCTGTAATCCAGCTGGGAATGATACGTCAGGTGATAGTAATAGCTGCTGGATTTGCCATACCCCAGCGGCGTATTCGTTTCCCCGCCCTTCTTTACGAAGGCCAGCGTATCCCGCCGGTCGGTACGCATCCAGCGCTCATAGTTCTGCGTGGTGCTGAGGCTGCCCACGGAATTGGTCTGGTACGCGAAGGTGCCCGTGAGCGACAATCCCTTCGTCAGCCAGCTCAAATCCGCTTCCACGCCT
>NZ_CALNBI010000409.1 GCF_937874145.1 uncultured Chitinophaga sp.
AATTATACACGCGCGGCCCGAGGCCCCATCCCACAACGTCCACCCTTTCCAGCTCCAGGCCGGCGTAATCCTCCAGCCGGATGCCTTCCCAGGTTACCGTGGCGGGATCGGAAGTGAAATCCACGTTGGTGGAGCGGATGAGGAAGAAGCCCCTCGAGCGGCGGTTGTAGATCTGCCGGCCGCGGGTTTGCCAGGCCATGCAGTCGTCGATGATGATGTCCACCACATAATTGGTGGCATGCGCCTCGTCGCCGATGGCTTCCACGCAATGCGAAAACTTGATCTTCGAAATGCGCACGCGGTAAACGGGTACCGCTGAATTGGTGCCGAACCGGATGGCGGTGGAGGATGCCCCGGAACCGGTCATGTCGATAGACACGTTACTGATGCCCGAAGTCAGCTCGAAGCCCGTCATGCGGAAGAGCGACGTGGTGGCGGTGGATTTCAGCAGCACCTGGCTCTCGCCTTCAATGATCTGCCCGGAACCCACGGTGATCTGGTTCGTTCCGAAGTGGAAGCCCGCGGCGGTGTAAGGGATTTTCACCGTTTTGCCGGTTGCCAGCGCCGTGTTCATGGCAGTGGTGTTGACACCGGCGTTGGCGATGTTACCGTCGCCGATTGCGCCATAATCGGTGATCAGCACATAATCCGCCGCGGTGCTTTGCGCCGGGGATTCCGCCGCTACAATGTCCGAAGGCCGCTTCAATCCGGCAGGAGCTTCCGCCCTGGCGTGCCGGACGGTGACCGGAAGCACTCCGGACATCAGGCCCAGGCACAGGGCCAGCCGTTTGAGAAAGTGAGATGATGATTTCATAAGGGTTTTTATTGTTTACAGAATTAAGTGCATAGTCAGGCGCACCGGGCATGCCCGGCGGAATGGGGATACATTCTTTATAAGGAAACGAACCAAGGCGCATCAACCCATTGGCTGCGGCATCCGCAGCTCAATGGCCTTATCGCGACCGGAGCATTGGATCCTGATATTTCGGTCAATAACGGTGATATCTGTTATTTCATCCTCTATTTTCGCCAGGAAGCCGGCATAGCGGGTGGTGATGTTTTCCCCGGCCCCGAGAAACCTTACTGTCTTCTCCCCAAGCAAATCCAATTTGCCGGATTGCAAAATCTCCTCCAGCGGCGCGTGAATCCCGCTGGTGCCAAATTCCAGCCCGCGATACCGCATCTTCCCATTTTCCGAATGCTGCCAGCAATTGATCCAGGGAAAATCCGCACGCGGCCAGATGTAACCGATCAATAATTTGTCGGCCGGCGACCAGGCTGCCTGCCAGCCATATGGTGCCCCTGGTTCTACGATAAATGAAAAAACATGATTATCTGGTTGATAGGAATACTCAAGGTTTATCATCTCCTCCTTTCCTGTAAGGCCCACCGGCCATTGCGAACGAACAGCCGGGTCTACTTCCTGGCAAATCCCCGCATCTGCATTGGAGAAAACGCGGGTAGACGCATGCAAAAACGGCGCGGCGATGGTCGGATGCTGCACGATATTGTAGTACCTGCCGGAAATGGTTTCCCGCACGTAGAACACCGCATCGTTTTCCTCCAACATCACTTCCCTTTCCAACTGCAACTTCTCAACCGGGCTGATGACGCGCATCCGCACCTGTGAATCACTATACGGCGGCAGCACTTCCCATTCGCGCAGATAGAAATCACCGTGTTTAATAGCACCGGTGGCACGTTCTGCCGGAGATGGATCGCCCCAGCGGCCCAGGCATACAAAATGCCCCTTGAACGCCGCTTGTCCGCAGGCGCATGGTATCCCATCCAGCGGATAATTAAAATTTAAAGGATTGAGTCCTTCCGGCTTCATTTGAAAATTGCTAATAGCCCCGCCGCACACATCTATCTCCAGTATACTCCGGCTGTTGCCCAGCCGTATTGAATTTGGTTGAATATTCATGCTGATTTACTTTGATATTCCAGGCGCTAAGTGGCACCTGCAGCACATTCATCATCATTATTATAAGCAGGCAACAAACAATGTATCGAAACAAAAACCGGCCATGGAACCTGCAACACTAAATTACCAAAACCACAATCTGAATATGTCGTGATATTAGCGGAAAGTATCAAATAGTTACCCGGCTGTTTACCTGGCGGCAAGAAACGTCTTTTTTACACCGTACACTACGGCCCTACTGCATTTCAAAGCACTACGGGATGGAGGTAATATGTCGATAAAGATTGACAACATACATACATTAACGCGATCCAATCGCCCCTAATTTTGAAATAAATAGATTCAAAATTATGCATGCTGATAAAATGATACTGGATTTAAGTAGTGTGGGTATCAACGACATTCCTTCCGTGGGAGGGAAAAACGCGTCTCTCGGTGAAATGATACAGAAGCTGTCCGGTTTGGGCATTTGCATCCCCGGCGGGTTCGTCATCACCGTGGAAGCTTACACCCAATTCATCGTCCAGAATCAATTGGACAAAAAGATCAGGGACCTGATCAGCGAGATCGATCACGACAATGTGGAATCGCTCCGCCGCGCGGGCCTCTCCGTCCGCCAGCTCATCCGGAACAGTCCGTTTCCCAAAGAGCTGAGCGTGAAGATCATTGACGCGTATTACACCTTGTCGCAATCCTATGGCCAGGAAACCACTGACGTGGCGGTGCGCTCCTCCGCCACCGCGGAAGACCTGCCCAACGCTTCCTTCGCCGGCCAGCCGACCGCGCCATCAGCTACCGCAGCACCTTTGGGTTCGATCATTTTAAGGTGGGATTGTCGGTTTGCGTGCAGAAGATGATCCGCAGCGACCTCGGCAGCGCCGGCGTGGCGTTTTCGCTCGATACCGAATCCGGTTTCAAAAACGTGGTGGTGATCAACGGTTCTTACGGACTGGGAGAAATGGTGGTGCAGGGCAGCGTTTCGCCGGATGAATTTATCGTCTTCAAACCGAAACTGAAAGAAGGGTTTCCTTCTATCCTCGAAAAGAAAATCGGGGTGAAAGACCAGATGATGGTGTATGGCGATAATCCCGACGAACGGGTGAAAACCATCCCGGTCGATAAAACCAAGCAAAACCAATTCTGCCTGAACGACGCGCAGATATTACAACTGGCGGAATGGGTGTGCATCATTGAAGCATATTACTCCACGCTCCGCGGCCACTGGTGCCCGATGGACGTGGAATGGGCGATTGACGGGCTGAGCGGCAAGCTCTTCATCGTACAGGCCCGCCCCGAAACGATCCACTCCCGGAAAGACGCGGCCCTGCTGGTGGATTATAAGCTCGGCGAAGACTTCAGCCGCGAAAAACCCATCCTCAAAGGCATTGCGGTGGGGAATAAAATCGGGTACGGCCCGGTTAACATCATGTATTCGCTGGACAAGCGCATCGGCGAGCATTTCGAGTTCAAGAAAGGCAGCGTGCTGGTGACGGACATGACCGACCCCGACTGGGAGCCGATCATGAAAATGGCTTCCGCGATCATCACCAACAAAGGCGGCCGCACCTGCCACGCGGCGATCATCGCGCGGGAGCTGGGGGTACCCGCCATCGTGGGCTGCGGAAACGCCACCGAAATCCTGACCGATAACCTGGAAGTAACGGTTTCCTGCGCCAGCGGGGAGGAGGGCGAAGTCTACAAAGGCAAGCTGGAATTTTCCCTGGTGGAAACCAATATCAAAGACATCCCGCAAGTGGACACCACGATCCTATTCAACGTGGCTTCTCCTTCGCAGGCCTTCCATATCGCCCATTTGCCCGGCAAGGGCGTTGGGCTGGCGCGCGAGGAATTCATTATCAACAATTACATCCAGGCGCACCCGCTGGCGCTGATGAACCACGCTTCCCTCAACGACGCGGAGCTGACGGCCAGGATTCAACAGCTGACCAAAGGCTTTGAAAGCGGCGAGCATTTCTTCATCGAAAAGCTTTCCTACGGGATCGGCAAAATCGCCGCGGCCTTCCATCCTTCGCCGGTGATCGTGCGGTTCAGCGATTTCAAGACGAATGAATACTACAATCTCCTCGGCGGTAAATATTACGAACCGAAAGAAGAGAACCCCATGCTCGGCTGGCGCGGCGCTTCGCGGTATTATTCGGAGAGCTACAAGAAAGCCTTCGGGCTGGAATGCCACGCCATCAAAAAGGTGCGCGAGCAAATGGGGCTCGATAACGTGATCGTGATGATCCCCTTCTGCCGGACGGTCGACGAGCTGTTCGCGGTGTATAAAGTGATGGAGGAATATGGGTTGAAACGGGGCGAAAACGGGCTGCAGGTCTATCTGATGGCCGAGATCCCTTCCAACATCATCCTGGCCGATGAGTTCGCCAAACATATCGACGGCTTCTCCATCGGCTCCAACGACCTCACGCAGCTGGTGCTGGGGCTCGACCGCGACTCCTCGCTGGTAGCGAGCATTTACAACGAGCGCAACAGCGCGGTGAAGGAAATGATCATCCGCCTCATCCAGGCGGCGAAAAAGGCGAAGATCAAAGTGGGGATCTGCGGGCAGGGGCCTTCCGACTTCCCGGATTTCGCGCAGTTTCTGGTGGAGCAAGGCATCGACACGTTGTCCATTACGCCGGATTCCTTCCTGAAAACCAATGCGGCCATTCATAAAATTGAAACCGAAAGCCGGAAAAAGCGGCCACAGCCTTTCTAAAAGCACGTATATGATCACAACAACAGAAATGCAGCCCTGCGAAGTGGTGGTGCCGCATTGTTGCCTACTGGGCGAAGGCCCGGTGTGGGACGAAAAAACAGGCAGCATTTGCTGGGTCGATATCCTCAATGGCCGGATACACGAATATCAACCCGCCGGCAATGTTCACCGCACGCACCAGGCCGATAGCCTGGTGGGCGCCGTCGCCATTTGTGAAAACGGCGACTTCATCGCCGGCCTTCGGGAAGGGCTAGCGTTTGTCGGCAGATCCAGCGGCAGGATAAAACTTCTCCATCACCCGGAAGCACATTTGCCGCAGAACCGGTATAACGACGGGAAATGCGATCCGGAAGGGCGTTTCCTCATCGGCAGCACGGCTTTAAACCATAAAAAGCAGGCAGGAAACCTCTACCTGCTGGACCATGACCTGCGCTGCACCGCGCAGCTGCAGGGGGTAACCATGTCGAACGGCATGGCCTGGAGTCCCGATGGCCGGACGTTCTATTACATCGACACGCCTACTTTCGAAGTGGCGGTGTTTGATTACGATACCGAAACCGGCAGCATCGGCCCCAAACGCTCCGCGTTCCCCATTCCCGAAACGGAAGGCCTCCCCGATGGCATGACCATCGACTGCGAAGGCATGCTCTGGATCGCGCATTGGGATGGCTGGCAGGTGGCGCGCTGGAACCCGGAAACCGGGAAAAAGCTTTGCAGCATCCGGCTGCCAGTGGCTTTTGTCACTTCCTGCACATTCGGCGGCGACAACCTGCAAGACCTGTATATCACTTCCGCCAGCATCGGCCTCAACGAAAAACAACACGACGAACAACCCCTCGCAGGATCGCTGTTCGTGAT
>NZ_CALNBI010000410.1 GCF_937874145.1 uncultured Chitinophaga sp.
TGCAGACGAGATCTATATCGAAGTGTACGGAAAGGGCGGCCATGGCGCCATGCCCCACACCACCATCGATCCGGTGATCATCGCCAGCCATATGATCATTGCATTCCAGCAGATCGTGAGCCGCAATGCGAACCCCACGATGCCATCGGTATTGTCCATCGGCAAAGTGATCGCCGACGGCGCGCACAACGTGATCCCCGATAAAGTAATAATCGACGGCACATTCCGGACGCTGGATGAAACCTGGCGCTTCGATGCGCATGAGCGCATCCGCCGGCTGGCGGAATCCATCGCGGAAGGAATGGGCGGCAGCTGCAAAGTAGATATCCGTGTGGGCTATCCCGTACTGATCAACCACGAGGAGCTGACGGCCGAAGTGCGCGCGCTGACGGAGGAATACATGGGTACCGAAAACGTGGTGGATCTCCCGATCTGGATGGCCGCTGAAGACTTCGCCTCCTACTCCCAGGTGTCGGACGCATGCTTTTACCGGCTGGGCGTCGGCAACGAAGAGCGCGGCATCACTTCAGGCCTGCATACCGCCACGTTCGACGCCGATGAGCAATCGCTCGAAATCGGCGCCGGGCTCATGGCCTGGCTCACGCTTCGTTCGCTGGGCGCTTCCTGACGCATTAACTTACCTGAAATAAGAAACCGGCTGCACGAACCATGCAGCCGGTTTTTCGTTTCTGCAACATCACACAAACCAGTATGAATTGCAACAATGGTTATAAACCTTGAAATAATTCGCTGAGGGAAATACCCAGTTGTTTGACAATGGCGCTGAGTGTACTGATGGATACATTGACCTGTCCCGTATCGATCCTGTTGATCTGGGCGTGGCCGATACCCGCACGATCCGCGAACTCGCGGTTGCTCATGCCCGTTTGTTCGCGCAGCTGCTTGAACCGCGCGCCCAGGGCTTTTAGCAATTTATCGTCACGGATTTCATCCATCCGGCCAAATTGAAGAAAAGCATAAAATATATTGACCTCGTAAGTGAGGCTGGCTGCATTTTTTCACTTATATTGCCTTAAATAATCCGCCGAAAATCTCCCGGCGGCAATCGGGAAAAGCGCCACGGTTACGGCGCGCAATGTTCACCCAAATCATGCATATGGAACTGGATCCCTCCGCGCAACTGCAAATCATCCTGGAACAATTCATCGAGAGCCTGGCCGAAGACGGCATCACGCATGTAGCCATCAGTATAACCGGCCCCACAAACCTGTTTCAGCCACATCGGCCGCGCGAAGTGATTACTGCCGGCGAAAAAATGTATGTGATACAGCATTATCAACCGGAAGGAAAAATCCCGGCAGACATCATGCTCCGGCACGACGACGCCAGCTCCTGACCCTTACTGCAAAGCTATCCCCGCCCCCCGGAAATCTGCTGGCTTTCCATCCATCAAACATCAGCAAGGCATAAAAAAGCCCCCGGCGATACCGGAGGCAAAAAAGAAAGCCGGGCACGACTGCCCGGCGCTCAAGTTTTTTTTTGGAAACTATTTTGTGCCAAATAATGATAATACGGCGAAGATAATCCGTTACAATCGCAGGGATGCTGGGCAATAGCCCATCACGCGGTTATTTTCCCGCTGCGTATTCTTCCATATAGGCGTAACGGCTCGTCAAATTACCCTGGGTGGCGATGGTGGCTTTCTCTATCATCTCGCTGCCGCCGTTCACCAGGTCGTCGAACACATATTTCATGAGATGGTCGCCGAAGAACTGGGACGCGTCGCGCGGGAGCTCGTTGGGGAGGTTGCCGACGCACATCATGGACACGCTTTCCGGGGCGTAGGGCTCCGTTTTATGCCGTTCCTGGCGGTGAACGCCGTATACCGGGTTTTCGATCGTGCCGTCGCCAAGGTTGCAGGGCACGGAGCCGCCTTTATCGTCGGTGATATCGGCTATCACCTGGATGCGGAAATTCTCCTTGGCCAGGTCCTCCCAGGTGAACAGGGGCGCAATGTCCTGCTCCCAATAGATCCCGTTCATCAGGATATCGGAACAGGTGACGTAAGGCAGGAATTTGCAATCGTATTGTTCGGGATGGTTATGAAAATCTTCGCGGCTATACGTTTTGTCGGACCGCCGCAGGTACAGCTCCCCCGCTTTGAGCTGGGTGTATACCGGATAGGCGTATTCGTTGATGAGGAACTCGTCGGGCGGGATGTATTTAATGCCCAGGAGCCCCATTACTTCGAGGATGCCCGCCGTCACGCGGCCGGAGCCGGTGGTGACGATCTTCACAGGCGGCAGTTTGACGCCGAAATAATGCGTGATCAGTTCCTGGAAGTCATGGCATTCATGGACGCGCTTGAAGTTGAAAAGCCCCGTCCGCCGGCCGAATTCCAGCAGGCCGTTATGGGCACCCACCACGCCGGCGAAGAAGCCGAAACCGAGGATGCGCTGCCCGTCGGGATGCACCAGGCATTCGTAGTCGATGAGCGTGATTTTGCGATCCAGGATGGTTTGCAGCATTTCGCGGTTCTGCGGCTGGAGTTTTTTAGTGTGGGAGAAGAAGAGATATGTTTTGCCGGGGATCAGCCGTTCTACGGGCACTTCTTTAATACCCAGCAGGATATCGCAATGCGAGAGGTCTTCCGCGAGGGCGATGCCCGCGGCGCGGTATTCGTCGTCTTTGAAAGCGCGGTGCGGCGAGGGCTGCACGGTGATCTGTACGGTGGGGTAATGGGAAAGGATCCACTGGCATTGCTGCGGCGTGAAGGCTACGCGGTTATCTTGCGGAATTTTTTCTTCCCGGATCAGGCCGATGTGTAAGGAAGTCATGTTTGTTTGAGGTGTTAGGATCGAATGCTGCAACATTACTGTAAATTTGCTTTTTAGCAAAATCAGATGGAGGTATTGAAACGATTCGACGGCCTGCTGGCCCCCGGGGAAAAGTACACGTTGCCCGAAATTTTTATGCAGGAGATGCTGGAACTGAACAGCCAGCTGTTTGCCCTGGAACACGGCGGGGACGAAAAGGCCGTCCTGCAGCTCGGCCGCAGGATCTCCCAGTGGATGGACCACCTGCTGGAAGAGGCGGAGCCCGCGCTGACAGCCTTCGCGGCGGGCACGGCATCCCCCGGCGAGGTTACGCTGCTGAAAGAATGTTATGCCAAACTGAAATATTTATTGCGGATTCAACAAAGAATTTCTACATTTGCAACCCGCGATGAGGCTTAACAGCCGGATCGCATGCCCAGATGGCGGAATTGGTAGACGCGCTAGACTCAAAATCTTGTTTCGGCAACGGAGTGCAGGTTCGATTCCTGTTCTGGGCACAAGAAAAAAGGTTATATATTGATGATATATAACCTTTTTTAATTAAATCAGGGGTCTGCGGCTACTTCAAATTTGTGCTACTGTAAATACATCTCTGGCCTTTATAGAAGCGGTACTGATGATTTTACTTGATATTTTCACTTTATCCTTCAGTTTTTGCCTGAAAGACAATGTCATATTATCAATGCGGTTTCGCATATTTTGCATCTCCATTTTCGATTTGGTATCATTATCATGACGGAGAACGATTGGATCTTCTTCCATAAATAAAACCAGTTCAATACGCGGCGGTGGTGTTAAATCAGGCGCCACAAAAGCAGCCAATTCGCTATTCCCGCAATATTTCACCAGGTACAACGCACTTAGTGTATGCATTGCCTTTTCAATAACTTCCACAACCAATTTACCCGATCCATGCCTCTCCTGATTTTCCTTTGCATGTCCGCGAAAATCCTTGACTTCAATCATTAACAGGCTATTTCGCTGGGGATACGGTATCGCCAATATATCAACAGCTTTCAGGTTGGCCGCAGTCGAAATGATATTATCCTTGTAAAATTTAGTTTCATCATACTTAACTGAAGTCCACGTATCAGGAAACGTAAATGCCAAATTACCCTCATTAATTGTCATCGTCGTCGTCTTTATTTAAAGCTTTTGAGAATCTGTCTGCCTGTTCTAATTCTGCGTCCAGCGAAGCAATATCAGGCAATTCCTCAAGATCATCTGTTGAAATCACTTCAGACGCCGACGAAGTCCCCGAAGACAATCC
>NZ_CALNBI010000411.1 GCF_937874145.1 uncultured Chitinophaga sp.
GCGGAAGAACGCAAAATGCTCGACCTCGATACGTTGCAGCACAACCTCAACAGTATCAAGGCCCAACTCGAGCGATACCTGGACTTCGACACTGCGAAGCCCAATTATGCGGAAATGGTGAACAACTATGACTGGTTCAAGAATATCTCCTTCCTGGATTTCATCCGCGACGTAGGCAAGCACATCACCGTTAATTACATGATGGCGAAAGACTCCGTAAAAAAGCGCATCGACGGCGACAGCGGGATGTCGTTCACGGAATTTTCGTACCAGATGATCCAGGGATACGATTTCTATCATTTGTATACTACCAAGAACTGCAAGATGCAGATGGGCGGCTCCGACCAATGGGGCAACATCGTCACCGGTACGGAGCTCGTGCGCAGGATGGGCGGCGGCGAAGGATATGCCTTTACCTGTCCGCTGATCAAAAAGAAAGACGGCACCAAATTCGGCAAGTCCGAAAGCGGCAATATCTGGCTCGACGCATCCAAGACCACGCCTTACGAATTCTACCAGTTCTGGCTGAATGCAGACGATGAAGACGCCGAAAACTATATCCGCATCTTCACTTTCCTGGATGAAAACACGATCAACACGCTGATAGCGGACCACAAACTGGACCAGGGCAAGCGCCTGCTGCAGAAGAAACTCGCGCAGGAAGTGACGACGTTCATCCATGGCGAGCAGGAATACGCATTTGCGATCAAGACTTCCGAAATCCTTTTCGGCAATGCTTCTATCGATACGCTGCGGTCGTTGTCGGAAGAGCAGTTACTGAAAGTGATGGCCGGCGTGAAGCAATATGAAGTACCGGCGGCTGTACTGGCTGAAGGGAAAGACGTGGTATCGTTCCTGGCGGACGCGGGCATTTTCCCGAGCAAGGGAGAAGCGCGCAAGACGATCCAGGGGGGCGGAGTGAGCCTGAACGGCGCCAAGCTCGCGGGGATCGAAGTAAAAATCGAAGAAGCTTCGTTGCTGACGGGCAATACGATGCTTTTTCAGAAAGGGAAGAAGAATTATATTCTTGTTCGCATCGTGTAACGACTTGCATTTTCTTATTAATAAAAGAACGTTTATGACCCCGGAGGCTTATGGGCTCCGGGGTTTTCTTTTTAATGATACAGGTATTCCGCCGGGTCTTCCCTCCCCTCCAGCCGCCGTATTCCTTCCTCACCTTCTCTTGGAAGAAAGAAACCAACGATGCAATCGGGGTTGCGAATGCAAATCTGGATGTGCGTGTCGCAGTAAATATCCGACCCTTCAAATACAGGCTCTCCCTCCACGAAAACGCCTCTCATAGAGTCGAATGGCTTCGTCAGGCACAAGTTTGTTTCCGAAAATCCCAGTGCTGCTAGCTTCCGTAGATCATCGTGCATATATTCAATGACGGCACAATCCAATTGACGGCACACTCTGTCCCTGGGATTGGTACCTTTGGGCGCTGAATTGACGAGCAATTTACCTCCTCGACTTACAATATCATCGCGATATTCCAGATAATAAGATCTCAACAAATCAAGATGATGTTTACCTGACAAGTCAAAGCAATATTGCAAATCCAAAATCGCACCTATCACTGTAGGCTTTCTGATATGCCCAACCCTCTCCTTCTTATCCGCCCACTCACGCGCCCTTTTAAGATTATTTTCCCAGAAATACATACCATGCCCCAACCATTCATAAACACTTTTACTCCAATGCATTCTCTTTTCACCTAATAACAGTTGCATTGCCACGTCTGCATCACAACCATGATAACCAATGATCAAATTTTTGTTATTCATAAATAGAAATAATGGGTTAACAAATCAAACATCAAGGCAATGGAGAAGGCATCGTGAAATTGTTCGGATCATCGAACCAGGCGGCGAAATTACCGTCCTCATCCAGAATGCCGGCACTGATTAGCGCAGCCGTAGCCTCTTCCGGCGTACGCGTTTTCCTACGTTCCTTAAAATAATTCTGCAGGTTTTCCAGTTGTTTTTCAAGGGGTAGCGGTTTGGGGCCTACTGGCCATTGTTGTTTACTCATATATATGGTTTTGCGCTGAAAGTAACGCTTTCGAAAACACAAAACTTTTTTCAGACTTTTTTTACCGGATAGCCTTTTTTCAACCAGGCTGTCAGCCCCTGCGTCATCACAAACACGTGCGTGAAACCCATATTCCGCGCGCGCTTGGCCGCATACGGCGCCGCACCGCATAACGAATCCGAACAATAAAAAACAAGCACATCATCCTGCCCGCATTCCAAATCCACCGCCCCATAATCCCCAGGGTCCAAATGTCGCGCCCCCGGAATATGATGCCGCTTGAACGATGCACAAGGATTGTTATCTATCACCCGCACACCAGGTTCCCCCAACCGCCGAAGCACATCCTCCGGCGAAATTTCCTCCAACCCGAACAAACGGGCCGTTGTTATCTGCTGTCTCATCTTTTTTCCACAAATCTCACCCCCCGGTATGACAAGGGTATGTCAGCAGCCACCGAACTTATTTTCAACCCATAAAAAAAGCCGTCCGCTTAGCGGACGGCCCTTATCTTATCCATTGCAATTCAATCTATTGCAACTCATACTTATGCTTATAACGCTCAAGCAGCTGCTTGTGCTTGTCCGTCAGGTCCAACTCACGCCCCTGGATGTAAGCCCGCGTGATCACGCTCGACTTCATATCCAAAATATCCCCCGTGCTCACCACGATGTTCGCATCCTTCCCCACTTCCAGCGAACCCGTCTTGTCCGATATCCCCAGGATCTTCGCGGCATTGAGGGTAATCGCGCTCAGCGCCTCTTCCTTGCTTAACCCATAAGCGCCCGCCGTGCCTGCGTTGAAAGGCAGGTTCCGCTGCTGCCAGAAACCCTCGTTCGAAATACTGAACAGGATGCCCGCCTTCTGCAACAACGCCGGCGTTTTGTAAGGCTGGTCCACATCGTCGTCCTGCATGACGGGCAGGCTGTGCGGCTGCGATAAAATCACAGGGATGCCGTATTTCTTCAACACATCGGTGATCATCCAGCTGTCGGTGCCGCCCACGATCACCACGTCGAAGCCGAACTCCTGGCCCATGTCCGCCGCGATGATCATTTCCTTCATCAGATCACAATGCACGAACAGCTTCTGGCTGCGGTCAAACAGCCCTTTCACGGATTCGTACTTCAGGTTGGTTTCGGCCTTTTTGCCGCCTTCATTATAAGCCTTCGCTTCATGTAAAAAGCTCTTCACGGATTCGATTCTTTCCATCGCCGCCTTCACCGCATCACTGCCGGGCCCGCGGGCTTCCGCGCCAAAGGGATTAGGCCGGGGCATGAGGCGGGGCATGTAGAAATGAATGCCGTTATCGGTTTTATACGCCGCATCTTCCCAGTTCCAGGCATCAAGCTGTACCACGGAAGAGCTGCCCGTCAGCAGGCCGCCTTCCGGCACCACCTGCGCCAGCAGGATACCGTTGGTCCGCAGGGTGTTGATAATTTTAGAATCGGTGTTGTAGGAAATTATCGAACGGACAGACGGGTTGATATCGCCCACCTCGCTGTAATCGTTCGTTGCGCGAACGCTTTCCACTTCCGTAAGGCCGAGGTTGCTGTCTGTCACGATCAGGCCGGGATATATGTGCTGGCCTTGCACGTCAAACACGCGCACGTCATCGGCAGGGATAGGCACATTGGTGCCCACGGCAATGATTTTACCGTTATTGAACCCGATAGTACCGCGTTCGATGACTTGTCCGGCTCCTGTATGGATCGTGGCGTTTCTGAGGAATACCAGTCCTTTCTGTGCTTTCGCCGGATAAACCGTTTCCTGCGCGCGCACGGTGGCCAGGCAGGCGGTGAGTCCGAATATGGAGAGGAATATTTTCTTCATGTTACTGGATGTTTTCGTGGTGATGGTCTTCCACGTCGTTCAAAATATGGTGCTGATGGCCGGCCTGCAGATCCTCGCAATGGTAGATTTCTTCACGGGAAGGCACCGCTTTCTGCACCGGACCGCCCTTCTTCTTTTCGCCGATCATTTTGGCGATGAGCCGGTTACGCTCCGCGGCGATGCGGGAACGCAATTCCAGGTCGCGGGCACGGTCGAAATACACGATACCGTCTACGATCGTTTGTTCCGCCTTGGCGTAGATGCTGAGGGGATGATCGCTCCAGAGCACCACATCTGCGTCTTTACCGGTTTTGATACTGCCTACCCGGTCTGAAACATGCAACAGCTGGGCGGGGTGAAGGGTTACCATTTTAAGGGCGAGCTCTTCTTCCATCCCTCCGTATTTCACGCTTTTGGCGGCTTCCTGGTTGAGGCGGCGCGCCATCTCGGCATCGTCCGAGTTGATGGCGGTGGTAACACCCACGCGCTGCATGATGGTCGCATTTTGGGGGATGGCATCGATCACTTCCATTTTGTAAGCCCACCAGTCGGCAAAGGTAGATCCGCCGGCGCCGTGTTCCTTCATCTTATCTGCCACTTTATAACCTTCCAGGATGTGGGTGAAGGTGTTGATGCGGAAATTGAACCGGTCGGCCACTTTCATCAGCATATTGATTTCGCTCTGCACGTAGGAGTGGCAGGTCACGAAACGTTTCTTGTTGAGTATCTCCACCAGCGCATCCAGTTCCAGGTCGCGGCGTTTGTTCGGACCGGCCTTTTCATAATCCCTCGCGCGGGTGAATGCATCCACCAGCACCTGTTCCACGCCCATGCGGGTTTGCGGAAAACGCACGCGGGCCGGGAGGTTCCAGTTCGATTGCTTCACGTTTTCGCCCAGGGCGAACTTGATGAAACCATCCGTACCGCCGAACTTCAGGCCTTCGGCATTCGCGCCCCAGCGCAGCTTGATAAGCTGGCTCTGCCCGCCGATGGTATTTGCGGAACCATGCAGCAGGTGCGTCGACGTAACGCCGCCGGAAAGCTGGCGGTAGATATTCACATCATCAGGGTTTACCACATCCGCGATCCGCACTTCCGAAGTAACGGACTGCGTCCCTTCATTCACGCCCCTGCTGATGGCGATGTGCGAGTGCTCGTCGAGGATGCCGGGCGTGAGGTGTTTGCCGGTACCGTCGATCACGCGGGCGCCGCCGGCATTGAGGCCTTTGCCCACCTGCGCGATCTTACCGTTGCGGATGAGCACATCCGCCCCTTCGATCTTGCCGTCTTTTTCGTTCGTCCACACGGTGGCGTTGCGGATGAGGATATCCTGCCGCTGCGGCATTTCTTCAAAGCCATAACCTACAAAAGGAAAATAGATCTTCCCGGGTGCGGCGGCAGGTTTCTTTTTCGCAGTATCTGCTTTGGCAACGTGCGTGCTGGTTTGCACGGCCTCCCAGGTCACGGGAAGGCCCTTGTCGTCGGTACCGGAACCGCGCATGGTGGTCATAGCGCCCTGCATGAAGCGGATGGCGCCGCTCAGGCGGAGCTGGCTGCTGTTGTCTTTGTTATTGTTGACGATGATGGTCACGAGCGGACCGGCCACTTCGATCTTGCCGGGGATCGTGTCTTTATTGACGATGGACGGCGCACCGGCGGAACCTTTGATTTCCACCGGGTAAGTAGCGGTTCCATAGGTGTTCGTCAGCACGATGTCGTACTTCCCGCGCAGGTCGTGCCAGCCTTCTTCCTTCAGCTGGTATTTATTCCCCTGCACCCAGTTCTGGTACAACACCGTATTCTCTTCGAATATCGGGCCGGATGTGATGAGGAAGTTGGCCAGTTTGCCGGCGTCGAGCGTACCCACTTTATCGGCCACCTTGAGGATAGAAGCGGGCGCCTGTGTCAGCGCTTCGAGCGCTTTTTGTTCGGACAGGCCGTTTTCGATGGCTTTGCGGAGATTGGAGAAGAAAGTTTTTGCGTCTTTCACTTCAGCGCCCGTCAAAGCGAAAGGAATACCGGCTTTCTCGAATGCCGCCGGGTTGGAAGGCGCCAGTTCCCAGTGTTTCATATCGGCGAGCGCAACAAAGCGCGCGTCTGCAGGGTCTTCCACGTCCATGGCGGCGGGGAAGTTGAGCGGTACGATGAACGAAGCTTTGGCGGCTTTCATCTCCGGTATCCGCTGGTATTCGTTACCGCCGGCCCTGATGACATACTGCACCCCGAATTCATCGCCGATCTTATCGGCGCGGAGCACATTCCATTTATCGTTGGCATCGAAGATATGCACAAGGTTCTGCTGGTCGTTCCAGGCCTGCAGGCTGAGGTTGACGCCTTCGGCGGAAGGGTTTCCCTTGTACCACTGCGCGTCCAGGTATTGCTGGCGCAACAGGGCGATGGCGCCCATGAGCGAGCTGGGGTAATCCTGCGAGGAGGAGCCTTTATCGAAGGAATAATGCGACGACGCCTTCTCGCGTATGATCGTTTTGTTCTCCCTGTCGGCCGCCAGCGTTACCAGGGCGCCGGTTCCCCGGGCGATACCGTCGTGCTGATGCGTAAGCACCGCACCGAACCCTTGTTCCCGCAAGCTTTTGGCTTTCGCCGCATCCGCCCCGAAAAGCTGAACGGCATTCACTTCCGGCTTCACGGACTGGTTCCAGTTGTACGCGCCTTTGGTGTTGGACACAAATTGCTGGGAGCCTCTTCCACCGCCGCCGCGCGATACGGAAGGCATGCCGTAATCGCTGTAGAGGTCGATGAAGGAGGGATAGATGAATTTCCCCTGGCAATCGATCACTACCGCATCCTTCGGAACGGCCGCCCCGGCGCCCGCTGCGATGATCTTGCCGTCGCGGATGACGAGTGTCGCGTCCTTGAGGGTCGTTTTAGCGTCTTTAACGATGGTGGCATGGGTAAAGGCGTAGCAGCCTTCCCGGGGCTCGGCCACGCCGTTGACGGGGAAGGTCTGCTGGCCCAGTACGGCGCCGGCCGGCAGTAAAGCCGGCAGACTGCATACTGCGCCGATGGCCCACCGCGTTATGAAATGGCGGCGATGCTGCTTCCCCGGCTCCGGCAAATGCGCGCCGGCAGGAAATTGAGTTGCTTTCATGGCAGGTTGATTAAGATACGTTTAGATGATGGCTGAATACGATATGGCCGCCGGCACAGGTTCAGATCTGGAAAAAGCACGGCAATCCCGTTACAATACAGCTACAAGTGTTAAATTTAATAAATGATTATCCGCTGAACCTACTATTTTAGTATAAATTTTTATAAGCGGTATCTACCAGGTATTAACACGGCATCAGATATGAAAAACAGGATTATGCTCATGACGCTCCTGCTCGCGGCCTTCACCTTCGCAGCGCAGGCACAGGATTCGACGCACGCCCGCGGCCACCGCTGGGATGCTGCAGGCAAGGCCGACAAGATGAGCGACAAGCTCTACCGCGAGCTCGGCCTTTCCAAAGAACAGCGCAAAGCCATTTACGATATCAATGAAGACATCGCCCGCAAGCGCGACGCCACCAAAAAGGACGCTTCCATCAGCTCCCGCCAGCGCATGCAGGTTTACCAGCAGCTGGATACCGAGCGCAACCGCCGCTTCCGGGAAGTGCTGTCGCCTTCGCAGTATAAGAAATGGAACGATTGGGAACTGATGAAGAAAGGCGATATGGAGAAGAAAATGGACCGCAAGCAGGACAAGAAGGAGGCGCGCAAAACTTCCAACGGATGAGCGTAACCCAACGCTCGGATGCGGAAGCCATCTACCTGCATGCCGTTGCCGCCGTGCAGCCGCGCAATTTCGTGCCGCTCAATTTATCTGTCCCTCCTCCCGGAAACGGGCGCATCTTCCTCCTGGCCGCCGGCAAAGCGGCCGCAGCCATGGCTTATGAAGCCGAACACATCCTGGGCGACCGGCTGAACCACGGTTTTGCGGTATCCAGTCACGCGCCGGCAGCATTTCCTTTGCAAAAAACAGAACTCATCACGGCGGGGCATCCCGTCCCGGATATCAACAGCATCATCGCCGGCACCACCATGCTGCAGCTGGCGGCAGGCCTGAAGCCCGGCGATCATGTAGTCTTCCTACTTTCCGGCGGCGCTTCCGCCCTGCTGGCCGATGTACCGGAAGGCGCGTCGATGGAAGAGCTGCAGCTCGCATTCC
>NZ_CALNBI010000412.1 GCF_937874145.1 uncultured Chitinophaga sp.
TGAGAACGGAAAGGAACGAAGCGCCCAAAGACGCGGTAGACGACCAGGAAAAATGATGATTAGCGCATATACATCCCCTTTAGCACAATTAAAGAACAGCGGTCGCCGGTTTCGGCGGCCGCTTCATTTTTCAGCCCTTGCACCGCTGCCGTTTATTCCCTATTTTTAAGGAAATCCATTCAAATTCCACGTGCTATGACCACTTTTCATATCAACCGCCGTCATTTTCTCAAAGGCGCAACGGCGGCGCTGGCGCTTTCCGCCCTGGGGGCTTACGGCCTCGACGTAGTCAATCCCAACAAACCTTATCGTGTGGGCCTTATCGGCACCGGCTGGTACGGTAAAAGCGATCTTTTCCGGTTGATGCAGGTGGCGCCGGTGCAGGTGATCGCCCTGTGCGATGCGGATGAAAACCAGCTGAAGGAAGCCGGCACGATGGTGGCGCAACGGCAGAAATCCGGCAAAACGCCCAAATTGTACCGCGATTTCCGGAAAATGCTCTCAGAGAACCAGCTGGATATCGTGCTCGTAGGCTCGCCCGACCATTGGCACGCCCTGCAGACCATCGAGGCGCTCAAATCCGGGGCGAACGTATACGTGCAAAAACCGATCAGCGTAGACGTGCTTGAAGGCGAAGCCATGCTGGCCGCCGCGCGCAAATACGGTAAAGTGGTGCAGGTAGGCACCCAGCGCAAGAGCACCCCGCACCTCATCGACGCAAAGAAAACGATCGTGGACGCGGGGCTCCTGGGCAAGATATCCCACGTCGAAATGTGCTGCTATTACCATATGCGCGCCAACGGCAACCCGCCCGTTGAGGCCGTTCCGGCTCATTTCGACTATGAAATGTGGACCGGCCCCGCGCCCCTCCGCCCCTTCGACGGCATGCCGCACGTTCGCTGGTGGCGCACCTTCATGGAATACGGCAACGGCATTATGGGCGATATGTGTATCCATATGTTCGACACCGTCCGCTGGATGCTGCAACTCGGCTGGCCGAAGCGCATCTCCTCCACCGGCGGCATTTATGTGCAGAAAGAAGGTAAATCCAATATCGCGGATACGCAATCCGCTATCTTCGAATACGACGATCTCAACTGTACCTGGCAGCACCGCACCTGGGGCACGCCGGCGGACCCCAAATATCCCTGGGCCTTCACGCTGTACGGCGAAAAAGGCACGCTGAAAGCCAGCACCATGTCGTACGACTTCATCCCGCAGGGAAAAGGCGAGCCGATCCACAAAGACGTGGTGTATGAAAAAGAGAAATACCCGGAAGACGTCAACGAAAAAGGCATCGAACTGAACGCCGCACCCGCCACCCGCCTCCACATGCTGAACTTCCTCGAAGCCATCGCTACCAAAGGAAGGCCGATAGCCGATATTGAAGACGGGCACATCAGCACCGCCAGCTGCATCCTCGCCAACATTTCCATGCAAACCGGCAGACCCGTGGTGTACGATCATTCCAAAAGGATCATCGTGGGCGACAACGAAGCAACCGGCCTGCTGCAACGCCCCTATCGCGGCCCCTGGCAGCACCCTGCGGCTTTGCTGGTATAATACCCATCAGCCTACACCTCGTATAATTCGAGCGGGAGCCCGTCGGGATCGGTGAAAAAAGTGAACTTTTTGCCGGTGAATTCATCAATCCGCACCGGTTCGCAGGCAACTCCCTTGCTTTCCAGCACGGCTGCGGAGGCGGCTACGTTGCGCACGGCAAACGCCAGGTGGCGCAGGCCCCGCGCTTCGGGAGACGATACACGGGCGGGAGGATCGGGAAAGGAAAACAACTCAATGGTATACGTTCCGTTCAGCGCCAGATCCAGTTTCCAGGAGTTGCGGGCGGCGCGGTAATGCTCGGCCACAATGGTGAACCCCAGTACTTCCGTGTAAAAAACTTTCGAACGGGCGTAATCGGAACAGATGATGGCGATATGGTGGATATTTTGCAGTTGCAGCATAGGACAAAAGTAAGGAATCAGCGGATGAGGGTCACCGTTCCCTGCCGGCTGAATTTCCGGCCGGTGTAATCCGTTCCTTCCACGACCCAAACATATGTTCCTGCGGATGCCGGCCGGCCATTTTGCTCGCCGTTCCAGAAGTCGGTCAGCGATTTCGCTTCCCAGACCAGCTTTCCCCATCTGTCCCACACTCTGAAATACCCCAGCTGCGGAACACCGGGAGCAATTACGCGGAACCGGTCGTTTACACCGTCGTTGTTGGGCGTGAAAGCCGTGGGCACGTAAAACTCGGGCCCGGTATAGACTTTCACCATCAATTCATCTTCCTGCACGCAACCTTCCGGCGAGCGTACCACGAGGCGGTATAACTGGTCTTTATCGGGAATGGCGATGGGATCGGGCAAGGTTGCGTCGCTGAGGCTGTTCGCCGGCCACCATTCGTAGCTGAGGCGTTCCCCGGTTACGGAGGGATGCATGCGCAGGGGCTGCCCCCGGGCGATCGTGGTGTCGGGGCCCGCATTCAACGCGATGTCGGTAACCACGGCTTCCAGCAAAACCGGTTTCGCCGCGCACCCGTCGCCGGACACCGCCTGCGCCACCACGCTGTACTTGCCGCCCCGGGCAAACCGGTAGGAAGTATTTTGCCGGTTGATTTCATCTTCATGATTCACCACCCATTTCCAATCCGTGATATTGACCGCCGGCGTGAGGTTCTGCGCCCGCAGCTCCGTCACTTCGCCGATACAGGCGTGC
>NZ_CALNBI010000413.1 GCF_937874145.1 uncultured Chitinophaga sp.
CTGAGTTGTCGGACAGGAGCTGGTCGGCGTCGATCTTCGCGGTTCTTTTGTTAACCGGGCCGATGTCGGTGCTCACTTCACTGCGGCGGAAAGCCTTGGCTACGTCGAACTTCTTGTATTCGTTCACCACTTTCTGGTTTACTTCCACGAAGTTTTTGTCAACGATCTGGTCTGCTTTGGCGGCTGCGTCGCCGATGATGTGGGTTTTGGTCCAGTCGAGGCCGATCCAGGTCAGTTTCACGTCTTTGTCGAATACGTCTTTGCTGCTTTGTGCGTTTGCTGCGGATGCGCTCAGGGCGATAGCGATCAGGGGCAGAACGAGATTTTTCAGTTTCATGGTGACTCTTGTTTTATTTTTCTTTGGCGATGAAAATTTTCATGTCACATTGCGCCTGGATGCGTCCTTCATGGGAAACGGATCCTTTCACCACGGTAGCGTTGAACAGTTCGTGGGTGATGATGATTTCCGTCTGAAGAGTGGCGCCGGCGGGCGGGAGCTCCAGGATTTCCAGGTTTTGGATGGCGCCGATGAATCCGAGGGGAACGGGTACGTTGTCTCTTTTGGCCAGGAATCCAACCCTCGCCGCGGCGGTCTGCGCGATGTTCTCCACGAGCCCCGGGGCCATGAGCTTCCCTTCTTCCACAAACACGTTATCCGGCGCTACGTCGAGCTCCGTGCGGATGTTTTTGTCCCCCGCCTCCACCAGCCGGCTGATCATGACGATCGGCGGGCGCTGCGGGATATATTCGGTGATATCTTCGTGATGCATATGCGTATTGTCAGTCTTTTGACCAGAAATCATAATAATTGAACCATTGCAGCGGGTATTTCCGCACTTTCTCTTCCATCACGCCCACAAAATCTCCCATCGACTGATCCAGGCCACCCTGCTTTGCTCCGGGGTACACTTTGGGATCGGTGGCATAGAGATGATAATGCGTAGCGGTTTCCTTGAAGGCGAACACAAACGAAACAGGCACCCTGAAAGTGGATGCCAGGAGAAACGGCCCCACGGGAAAGCGCGCCGGCGTTCCCAGGAACATCTTCTCCGCAGTTTTATTGCCGGGCAGAAACCGGTCGGCGTGCATGCATACCAGTTCCTGTTTGGCCAGCGCGTCGTTGATGGCGTAAATGTGCGAAAGGTCGTCCTTCAATACTATGACATGCACATTCCGCCCTCCCGTTACGCCTTCGAGGTAACTTTTGATCCGTTCATGCTCCCCGTCGAACATCACGATGTTGATTTTCGTGTTGAGCCGGGTGAACAAATGCCCTGCAACCTCCCAATTACCCAGGTGCGCACTGAGCATGATGCCGCCCTTCCCGCCATTTACCATCGCGTGAAGCCGTTCTTCTCCATCGAAATCGAAGCTGAAACGATTGGGGATCCCGGCCATCACCACCACTTTGTCGATCAACGTCTGGCCGAAAATATAAATATTCCGGTAAACGGACGTCATGGAACGCCACCGGCTGTAATCCATCTTATAACGAAAAAACCGGTACATCGACCGGGCAGTGCTATAGGAGAACAGGCAATAATAGATAGAAACGAATACCAGCAGGAAATAAGCCGGGCGAACGCCTCCATATCGCAATACACCAATGAAGATCCGGTATCCGAGCTTATTTCCCTTGGACTTACCCTGCCAGGATGGCATTATACCAGTTCTTTTTGTTTAACACGTTCGATAACATAGTCGTAAAAATCCTGGAACGTAACGATGCCCTGGAAATCCTCCGGTTTCACTTTGAATCCGAAATTGTTCTCAATGGCGACTACGAGGTCGATATAGTCCAGGCTGTCCAGTTCCAGCGTGGCTTTCAGATCGGCCCCGGGGGTAATGCTTTCGGGGGAAACTTCGAATTCTTCCGCCAGAAAAGCATTGGTTTTTTGAATGATCTCCTTGATTTCCATAAACTTAAGTGTTCCAGATATAGGTTAGACAGTTTTCACTTTGCATCCTGTGGGTTCGCATCAGGGCGCAGGGCAAAATTATGCAAAAACCGCCCAACACCACCCACAAGTCTGAATTATTCCCATTTCCGGACGATGAGGGAGCTATTTGTGCCTCCAAAGCCAAAGGAATTAGACAGAAATATATTAAAATTTTTCTCTAGTGTATTCGTAACGATATTCAGTTTCGCTGAATCGTTGTCGGGGTTTTCGAAATTGATATTGGGGGCCATAAAGCCGTTTTGCATCATGATCATGGAATACACGATCTCGCTCGCCCCGGCCATCCAGCATTCGTGGCCCGTCATCCCCTTGGTGGAGCTCACGGGCGTGTTGCATTCGCCGAACACGGAATGAATGGCTTTGGCCTCGCTGGCGTCGCCGGCGGGGGTGGATGTGGCGTGTGCGTTGATGTAACCGATGTCTTTCGGCTGGAGGTTGGCGTCGCGCAGGGCCATTTCCAGGCTGCGGGTGGGGCCTTCCACGCTGGGGTTGCTGATATGCGCCCCGTTGCTGGAGAAGCCGTATCCCAGCACTTCGCCCAGGATCGTAGCGCCGCGGCGCTGTGCGGATTCCAGGCTTTCGAGGATAACGGTGGCCGCTCCGCCGGAGGGTACCAGTCCGTCGCGGTCGCGGTCGAAAGGCCTGGAAGCCCGGGCAGGGTCGCTCTCGCGTACCGAAAAGGCCGCGATGGCGTCGAAGTTGCCCATGGCGTAAAGGTTGATCTCCTGGGCGCCGCCGCAGATCACTGCATCCTGCATGCCCGAGCGGATGAACATATACCCCAGCCCGATGGCGTGGGAACCGCTGGCGCAGGCCGCGCTCACACTGAAATTCAC
>NZ_CALNBI010000414.1 GCF_937874145.1 uncultured Chitinophaga sp.
GGTGACCAGCTGGCCGGAGGGGTCGGGGAGTTGCGCAATATCGTCCAGGCTTTGGGCCAGGTCGCGGATGCGGCTCCCGTTGAGCAGCAGCCTGTCTTTCCGCGGGTCGCCGTCGGGCATGGCGTCGAGATCTTTTTGATTTTCGGCCATTATGGCGGCGGCGTTGTCCTGCAGCAGGGCGCCGATGCGGCGAAGGATCGCCTGTTTGGCGGCGTCGGCCGAGGATTTGACGGAGCGGGAGGCGTTTTGCGCTTTTTCGAGGAGGGGTATGATGGTGGTGGACATAATTAATTTTTTAAAGGATCACGATTTCGTCGGCATGGGCTACTTCCACGTTCTTCGCGCGGTTGCCGCCGGCGATGGCTTCGGAGCTGACCTTGGCGCGGGCCACGGCGAACACATCGCCGGATTCACCCGCAATTTCGATCACTTCGCCGCATTCGAACTTCTCCAGCACTTCCCGGACGCCCACGGCGAGCAGGGAATGCCTTTTCTCCAGCGCCTGCTGCGCGCCGGCATCCACGCGGATCCTGCCGGTCACCAGGCTGCCGCTGGCCAGCCATTTGCGGCGGGCGGGCATGCTGCAGGGCTGGGGCGGGCAGAGCGTCCCGGTTTTGCCTTCGGTAGCCAGGGCGATGCCATTGGGCGTACCGATCCCGAAAATCACCACCTGGATGCCCATGCGGGTGGCCAGGCGGGCGAACGTCAGTTTGGACACCATGCCGCCCAGGCCGAGGCTGGATTTGCTGGTGTCGGCCAGCGCAAAGGCGGCTTCGTCGATCACGGGGATCAGGGGAACGATGGTATTCGAACGGTCGAGCACGCCGCCCACGCTGGTGGAAAACAGCAGCATGGAGGCGCCGAATCCCACGGCGATGAGCGTGGCCAGCTCGTCGTTATCGGAAAATTTCAGCTCCAGGTCGCTCACCACGTCGTTTTCGTTGGCGATGGGTATGATGCCGCTGGCCCATAATTCCTCGTAGGTTTTATGAAGCTGGAGGAACTGGTTGCGGTTGGAAAAGTGGCTCCGCTCGCAGAGGCTCTGCGCCACGGGGATGCCGTATTGGGAGAAATGATACGTATAATGGTTGAGCAGCAGGGGGTTGCCGATGGCGGCCGCGGCCTTGCGCTCGCTGATGGTGCCGGAATAATCTTTCAGGAACCGCCTGCCCGCGGCCACCGCCCCGGAAGAAACGAGCACCACATTGTATTGGTCATGCACCGCTGCCACCTGTTTGGCGATCTCGGCTATCACGGATTCATTCAGCTCCCCGTTGCCATGCGTAATGGAGGCCGTACCAAATTTTATGACAAGTATCGGTTTGTTCGTATTTTTCATCTGGGTATAAAAATATTCAAACCCGCCCGTTTCTGCAAGCAGCAATGCCGCCGCGAAACGCCCGCGGCCGGACGCACCCTGTCCGAATCCGGACGTTTCCCCCGGCCGCCCCGATCCGAAACCCTTGCTGGCGCTGCAAACTCATTTATGGCAACCCGTTTGCAGCCTTCGGCCAAATCCTTTCCCGTATGTGGATGAATTATATCAAAATCGCCTGGCGCAACCTCACCCGCAACAAGATGTTCTCCATCATCAACATCCTGGGCCTCGCCATCGGCATCGCCGCTTCGCTGCTGATCCTCCAGTATGTTTCCAACGAACTGGGCTACGACCGGTTCCACGGGAAAGCAGACCGCATCTACCGCCTCAGCCAGCAGCGGATGGATGAAGAAAATAATTACTCCACCGACTGGGCCGCCGGCACCTTCGGCGTGGGCACCCACTTCAAAAATGAATTCCCGGAGATAGAATCCGTCGTAAAGCTCGTCAAAGCCTCGCCGCTGCTGCTGAGCGTCCAGGGCAGGAGCGGGGAAGGCGTGCGGATCGAACAGGCCTTCTGGACCACCCCCTCGTTCCTGCAGGTCTTTTCCGTGCCGCTGATTCACGGCGATGCGAAATCCGTGCTCACCGAACCGCACACCCTGTTGCTTTCCGAGTCGGTAGCCAGGAAACTTTTCGGCACCGAAGACCCCGTGGGCAAAACCGTGCTCCGCAACCAGGGCCGCGCCTTCCGCGTGGTAGGCGTGTACCGCGACCTCCCCGAAAACAGCCACATCCACCCTCAAACCCTCACTTCCTTTTCAACTTTCGTAAAAGACGCCGAAAGCCCCGGCCTGGAAACCACCTGGACCTGGGACGGCTGCCTCACATACCTTCTGCTCCGCCCCGGAACGGCCCCCTCCGCGCTGGAAGCCAAATTTCCCGCCACGGTGAAGCGCCTGGCCAAAATGCCCGACGGCACGCCCGTGCATGTGGCGTATTCGCTGCTGCCGCTGACGGATATCCATCTCTATTCGCACCGCCGCATGGAAGCCGAGCCTAACGGCGACGGGAACACGGTGTACCTGCTGCTCGGGATCGCGCTGTTCATCATCGTCATCGCCTGGATCAATTACATCAACCTCGCCACCGCCCGCGCGCTCAACCGCGCCGTGGAAGTGGGTGTGCGCAAGGCCGTGGGCTCGCAGCGCAGCCAGCTGATCCTGCAATTTCTCTTCGAATCCGCCTTGCTCAACGCCCTGGCGGTGGGGCTCGCGCTGCTGATCATCAGTGCCGCGCTGCCGGTGTTCAACGATATTTCCGGCCAGGATTTAAGCCTGTCGCTGTTCCGGAGCACTACCTTCTGGCTGGCGCTGGGCGCGTTGTACCTGACGGGCTCGTTAT
>NZ_CALNBI010000415.1 GCF_937874145.1 uncultured Chitinophaga sp.
GGTGGAAAGAAGGGGAGAAGCGTATATCAAAGCGGTGCTTTCCTCCAAAACGCCCTGGCAGCCCAGGGGCCGAAAGATGGTGGCCTACGGGTTCAACGACCAGCAGGTCAGGGAGCTCACCGACTTCCTCAAATGGGTGGGAGAAACAGACCTCAACGGCTTCCCGCCCAAACCGAAATACAAAACATCCATCAACACGAAATAACGATATCCAATGAAATACAAAAGTCAACAGGTCGCCTACTGGTTCTTCGCGCTGGCCATGCTGCTGCTGGTGCTCCAGATCGTTTATGGCTTCATCATGGGATTCGCGAGGGTAGGGCACGACGTCCTCCACGATTTCATCCCCTTCAACACGGCCCGCGCCGTACATACCAACCTGCTCGTGGTCTGGCTCCTCACCGGGTTCATGGGCGCGGCGTATTACATCATCCCCGAAGAAGCGGAGGAAGAACTGGTGAGCGTGAAATGGGCTTATGTGCAACTGATTTCCCTCGCCCTGGTTGGCGTTGCCGCCATCGTGGGGTATCACTTTAATTACTGGGAAGGGCGCAAGTTCCTGGAGATCCCCCGGCCGCTGGATTACCTGGTAGTCGTGAACGTCCTCCTCTTCCTCGGCCTCATCCTCACCACTTTATTCAAAAGTAAAAAACGCACCACCACCTCGCTGGTGCTCACCATGGGCCTCGTGTTCGCCGCGCTCCTGTACCTGCCCGGCATGATCTGGTTCGACAACCAGACCATCGACTCCTTCTTCCGCTGGTGGGTGGTGCACCTCTGGGTGGAAGGCGTATGGGAGCTCATCCTCGGCGGTATCCTTTCCTTCCTGCTCATCAAGCTTACGGGGGTAGACCGTGAGGTGATCGAGAAGTGGCTGTACGTGATCGTGGGGCTCACTTTCATCTCGGGCATCCTCGGCACGGGGCACCACTATTACTTCATCGGCACCGGCAAAACCTGGCTCATCATCGGCGGCATCTTCTCCGCCCTGGAGCCCCTGGCTTTCCTCGGCATGGTGCTCTTCGCCATCGCCATGTACCGCAAGGGCGAAAAGAAACACCCGAACAAGATCGCCCTCAACTGGACCATCGGCACCGCCATCGTTGCGTTCGTGGGCGCGGGGGTACTCGGCTTCGCGCATACCCTCCCGCAGGTAAACCTCTATACCCACGGCACGCTCGTAACCGCCATGCACGGCCACCTCGCTTTCTGGGGCGCATACGCCATGATCGTACTGGCCTTCATCAGCTACGCCATGCCCAACCTCACCGGCCGCAAATTATACGAATCCACCAGGGGCACCTATGCTTTCTGGCTCTCCAATATCGGCATGCTGGGCATGACGGTCGCCTTCGGCGTGGCCGGCGTGGCGCAGGTATACCTCGAACGGAAAATGGGCATGGACTTCGGCGACGTGCAGAACGAGATCAAAGTCCACTTCGTGGTGCTGATCCTTTGCGCCTCGATGTTCGCCACGGGCATCATCCTCTACATCCTCGACTTCGCACGGTACGGCCGCCCCACCACCGAAGCCCTGGAAGCCCCGAGGCCTGCCCTCCACTGAGAAAGATGAACTAAAACTTATACCATGAACAGGAATCAATTGTTGCTTGGAGCAATGGTGTGTATCGGCCTCCTGAGCAACTGTACGACGAAACAACAGCCGGGAAGCGGGCAACAGGGCACCCCGCCTGCTGAAATGAAAGTATCCGGCGAAAGCCTCGCCGAGCTCACGGCGCCGCCCCTGGTGCCCAAGCCAGTGGGCAACCGCGAAGCCACCAAACTGATCGTGAACATGGAAATCGTGGAAAAGGAAGGTGAGATGGCGGACGGGGTGACCTACCTCTACTGGACCTTCAATGGCACCGTGCCCGGCAGCTTCATCCGCACCCGGGTGGGCGACGAAGTGGAATTCCACTTAAAGAACCACCCCGGCAACAAGCTGCCCCACAACATCGACCTCCATGCCGTGACCGGCCCGGGTGGCGGCGCCGCCTC
>NZ_CALNBI010000416.1 GCF_937874145.1 uncultured Chitinophaga sp.
GGCGGACTTCATGAGGTCGAGGTCGTCGAGGGTGCGGTAGACGAACACGCCTTTCTGGTCGGTGCCTGGCATGGGTGGCACGAAAGCGGAGGAGCCGGTGGCGAATACGAGGTAATCGTATGATTCGGTGATGCCTGATTTGGAGGTGACGGTCTGGAGGCCGGGGGAGATGTGGTGGACGGGATCTCCGAGGTGGAGGGCCACGTTGTTTTCGGCGTACCAGGTTTTGGGCGCGAGCAGGAGGTCGGCGGTGGATTTGCCGTCGAAGTAGCTGCTGAGGTGGACGCGATCGTATGCCGGGAGGCGTTCTTCGCCGAATACGACGAGCTGGAGCCCGGGGATTTTTCTTTCGGCGAGTTTGCGGCAGAATTTGAATCCGACCATGCCGTTACCGATGACGACGATTTTCATGGGAAAGAATTTGATGATAAACGAATAAACTCACATTATAAATTATTCTATGTAGACTTTTTACTGATCAACCTCTAATATTTCAACAATTCATCCAAAGTTTTTCAAATTAATTTATGATTCATATCATGAATTTACGATCCTGTTGCTTATTTTTATAGTGATTTCATGATTTTATGTCAGATATTTTATTTACTAATTTGTTTTATCATGTTACAGCCTATGCTTAGCCTGGTGGGCGCCGGACCGGGAGACCCGGACCTTATCACCCTCAAAGCCATTAAAACCCTCCGCGCGGCAGACGTCATATTATATGATGCGCTCGCCTGCGAAGAGCTCCTCCAGTACGCCCGCCCCGGCGCCCTTTGCCTCTCCGTCGGTAAAAGAGCCGGCCGCCACGCCGTGCCGCAGGACGAAATCAACCGCCTCATCGTCCATTACGCCATCTCCCACGGGCACGTAGTCCGCCTGAAAGGCGGCGACCCTTTCCTTTTCGGCCGCGCCGAAGAAGAAATCCGCGCCGCCCGCGAAGCCGGCATCCCCGTCAATACTATCCCCGGCATCACCAGCGCCATCGCGGCCCCTTCGTCCCAGGGCATCCCGCTCACGGCGCGCGGCCTCCACGAATCCTGCTGGATCACCACCGGAACCACGAGATCGGGCACGATTTCCTCCGACATCGCCCTCGCTGCCCAATCCACCGCCACCATCGTGATCCTCATGGGCATGTGCCACCTCCGCGAGATCATGGACATCTTCCGCGCCAACGGCAAAGCCGCCACGCCCGCCGCCATCATCCAATCCGCCACCACCACGGAAGAACGCTGCGTTACCGGTTGCGTCGACGATATCGCCGAGGCGGCTGAGGCGGCAGGGCTCGGCAGTCCCGCCGTGATCATTATCGGCGAAACCGTCCGCTTACATCCTTCATTATGGAAAGAATATTGTAACTTGACCGCCCACATCAACGAGCCGCCTGCATGAAGCCTTCGAAACACTCCTGCGGGATGACCACCTGCCTGCTGTGCCGCTTGTGCCAGCCCGCCTGGAAACCGGCCATCACCGCACATAAAAAGCACTTCGCCCTCAAAAAAGGCGAGCTGCTCTTTTCCGAAGGCGAACCTGTTACAGGGATTTACTTTATCGATCAGGGCAAGATGAAAGTGCACAAGCACTGGGGCAACGAAAAAGAGCTGATCCTCCGCTTCGCGGGAACCGGCGACATCGTAGGGCACCGCGGCATCGGTACCGAGCTCGTCTATCCCGTTTCCGCCACCGCGCTGGAACCTACCACCGTCTGCTACTTCGACCTGGCGTTTTTCCAGGACAGCCTGCAGGTAAATACCCATGTGCTGTACGAACTGATGATGT
>NZ_CALNBI010000417.1 GCF_937874145.1 uncultured Chitinophaga sp.
GGGATCATTTTCCCGTACGCGCTGATCATGGCGGGCGTGGGGCTGACGGAAGGCTTGCTGACGCTGAACCTGGTAGATGAAATGACTGGCACCAAGGGCAACAGCAACCGGGAATGCGTGGCGCAGGGTACGGCCAATATCGCCAACGGGTTTTTCTTCGGGATGGGCGGCTGCCCCATGATCGCGCAGACGCTGGTGAACCTGTCGGCCGGTGCGCGGGCGCGCCTTTCGGGCATCGTGGCGGCACTGACGATCCTGTTGATCATCCTCTTCGGGGCGCCTGTCATAGAACGTTTGCCCATGGCGGCGCTCACGGGCGTGATGATCATGGTGGCGATCGGCACCTTCGAATGGGCAAGCTTCCGGATCATCAACAAAATGCCCCGGCAGGACATTTTCGTGGGGGTTCTGGTGGCCGTTATCACCATCTGGCTGCACAACCTGGCCCTGGCGGTCCTCATCGGGGTGATCATCTCCGCGCTGGTATTTGCCTGGGAAAGCGCCAAACGCATCCGCGCCCGGAAGTACACCGGCGAAAACGGGATCAGGCATTACGAAATCTACGGCCCCCTTTTCTTCGGCTCCGTAGCCGCATTTAACGAGAAGTTCGATGTGCAGGGAGATCCGGACGAAGTGATCATCGACTTCAAAGACAGCCGCGTAGCCGATATGAGCGGGATCGACGCGTTGAACAAACTGACCGAGCGATATGCCCGTGCCGGTAAAAAATTACATCTCAGGCACCTGAGCAAAGATTGCAGGCAGTTGTTGCGGAACGCGGAATCTGTGATAGAAGTCAATATCATGGAAGACCCCGGATACCGCGTTGCCACGGAAAAGTGAGGGGCGGTTAACTATACCATTCCATCTTTTTAATATCCTCGACCGACTGGCGGAGCCCGTCCGGCGAAGTTTGGGCCAGCAGCAGCAGGAGCGCTTTCTTCAGCCCCTTGTAATCCGCCGGTTTGGTCAGGAAGCCGACGGCGCCGAGGTCCTCCGCAATGGCGATGTCCTTTTTCGCGGAGGAAGTGGAGTACATGATGACGGGGATGTTGTGGTAAGCGGCCTCCGTTTTCAGTTTGGTAAGAAACTGCCACCCGTTCATGCCCGGCATGTTCACATCCAGGAAAATAATATCCGGTTGCCCTACTTCTTTCCCCTGCAATTTATTAAAGGCATCCTGCCCGTTTTCGGCTTTGTAAAACAGGATGGCGGGGTTGATTTCGGTGAGTGCTTCTTCAAATATTTCGGTATCGTCCAGGTCGTCGTCGATGAGTAGTATCGTTTTGCTCATTGTAAGTATCAGTTTGTCAGGGTTCTTTGGGATGATGCACGGGTAAAGTTATAATAAATTCCGCTCCTTCCTGGCCCCTGCTGCCGGCAGATATCGTTCCCCCGTGCCGCTCCGCGATTTTCTTGCATAACGCCAGTCCCAGGCCGGTGCCTTCGAACTTGTCGGCCGGATGCAGCCGCGCAAACGTCTCGAAGATCCTCGCGGCATATTGCTCATCGAAACCGATGCCGTTGTCAGAAACGGAGATCCGGGCATGAGCCGTGCTCCCGATCGTTTGTTCACTGCAGGTAATGGTGATAACCGGCGCATGGTCGGGCCGGGAAAATTTCAGCGCATTCTGGATGATGTTATAGAATAACTGGTGCAGGAGGATGGCCGCGCCGTCGATCACGGGCAGGTCATCACAGCGGATCACCGCGCCTTTCTGCTGGATCGGCAATTCCAGGTCGGATTGTATATGGGTGATCAGATCGTTCAGGTTGACGGGCGAGTAGGCCTGTTCCGATGCGCTGATGGCGGAATAGCGGAGTATCCCTTCAATCACCGAAAGCATCCTGTCTGCCGCCGTCAGCACTTTCCTGACGTACGTTTGCCCCTTTTCCGGCACGTCGCCGGCGTATTCATCCCACAATCTTTTCCCGAACGTTTTGATTTTGCGCACGGGTTCTTTCAGATCATGACTGGCCACATGTGCGAAATGCATCAGGTCTTCATTCGAGCGTTGCAGTTCCCGCGTACGTTTTTCCACGGTGGATTCGAGCTTTTCCGCGAAGCGCTTCCGCTCTTCGGCCAGCTGGCGGAGATGCTGCTCGCTTTCCGCAATCGTTTTGCGGGCCTGCACCTTATCGGTCACTTCATGCGCGTACAACATCACATCCGTTACATGACCTTCTTCGTTTTTGAGGGGATGAAGGATGTAATCATAATAGCCGGTGGTGTTTTCGCCGTTATTCCGGACGGTGGTTGTCGGCAATTCGTTGGCGGTGAAAGGTTTTCCGCTGGCATAAACGTTCTCCAGGAGAGAAAGTATTTCCTGCCCTTCGATTTCCGGCCAGATCTGGCGGATGGAATGACCAAGGATTTCATCTTCCGGCTTGCCGGCCAGTGCCAGAAACTTCGAATTGGCGAGCGTATAGATATGCGCGGGCCCGTGCAGCACGGCGATGGCGGCCGGCGCCTGCATGAGGAAGCTGTTGAGCAACCTCGCTGTTTGCTTGCGGTACTGCGCGGTTTTGATGTGCGCATCCACTTTCGCCACCACTTCCCTGGCGGAAAAAGGTTTGATCAGGTAGTCGTCGGCTCCCGTCGCCAGCCCCTCGATCTTCGCTTCTTCACCTGCCCGGGCAGACAGGAAGATGACCGGTACGTCGCTGGTTTTGGGATGATGGCGCAGTTTCTTCAGCAATCCCATCCCGTCGAGCTTCGGCATCATGATATCGGTGAGCAGCAGGTCCGGCGGTTGATGGATGGCCTGCCGGAATGCATCCTCGCCGTCGATGGCGGCTTCTACGACAAATTGCTGGGACAGCAGGCGGGTGAGGTATTCCCGCATGTCGGCATTATCGTCGGCCAGCAGTACGCGATGACGGGCGTCGCGGGGTGATGCCGCGGGGGATATTTCTTGTCCGGGGATGATGGGCGCTTCCGTGCCGGGGAGCCACTTCAGGGCTTCGGATACGAAAGCGGCGGCGTTTTGCGCCACTGCCGGCGCCGTCTCGGATGCCACGATCCTGTCGGCCGGCAGGTGCGCGCTGCCGGTAGGCAACGTGATGGTAAACACCGAACCTTCTCCCGGCCGGCTCTCCGCGCGGATGCTTCCATGATGGAGTTTGACGAGCTCTTTCACCATGGCGAGCCCGATGCCGGTGCCTTCCATGCTCCTGCCGCCGGTATTTTCGATCCGGTGGAAGCGTTCGAATATTTTTTCGAGCTGGTCCGCCGCGATACCGATGCCGTTATCAGCCACAGATACGAGGACCTGCCCGTTTTCGGATCGGATGTCGAGCACGATGCTGCCGCGGTCGCTGTATTTGACGGCGTTGGACACCAGGTTGAGGATGATTTTTTCCCATAAATCCACATCCACATACACTTCCCTATCGATCTTTTCCTGGCGGACCTCCAGCTGCATGCCTGCCTTTTCGATAGCGGAACGGAATACGCTGGCCAGGTTGGCGGTCAGGGCGCCGATATCCACCCGGGTGAATTTCCCTTCCAGCCGGCCCGCTTCGATCCGGGAGAATTCCAGCAGGGTGTTGACAAGCTTCTGCATCCGTAATACGTTGCGGAAGGCAAGTTCCATCCGCGACCGGATGGGCGCGGGCGTCTGCGGATCGTTGAGCGTTTCTTCCACGGGCGCCAGCAACAGGGTGAGCGGCGTGCGGAATTCGTGGCTGATGTTGGAGAAGAAGATCGTTTTCGCGCTGTCGATCTCCGCCAGCGCCGCGGCTCTTTTCCTTTCCTGTTCCAGGGCGTGCACATTGGCGAAGCTGGTCGACACTTTATCGGCGATCATGTTGAAGAAGCCTAGATATTTCTCGTTGAGAAGGCGGTAGGGGTTCTTGCCCAGCACGAGAAAGCCATAAGGCTCCTGTGCGCCGGATTGCAGCAACGGCAAAACGACCGCCTTATTTCCGGCGATGGTCCAGGCGCCATTGGGCAGGCCGGCAAACAAGCCGGGCTCGCCGTCTATCACCTGGAGCCTGCGCTGCTCCATGGCTGTTTTGAAATGCCGCGCCAGGGGATGGTCTTCCTCCGGGTCAATGGCGTCGGGTAGTGCCGTGGTTTGCGGCTCGGGGTACGATTGCATCACGGCTTTGCTGCCCTCGTACAGGTAAAAAAACGCGAACGGGAAATCGTGCGGGTTTTCCCGGCGGGTGGCCATGGTTTTGGGGATCACTTCTT
>NZ_CALNBI010000418.1 GCF_937874145.1 uncultured Chitinophaga sp.
GTGCTTATGCCGGTCCGGATAGTATTTGTATTGCTGTTGGAAAAAATCCCTCCGCCCGGGCTCGCCGACAAGGAGCAGCGAATGGAAAGGCTGCCGATGAGCGCCGTGGAACGCCGCGGGCTGCTGATGCGCTTTTGGCCGGGGATCACATTGCTGGTGCTCGTTTATATCCTCGTTACGATCCTGCGCGAAGTGCGCGACAGCTTCATGGCCGATATGTGGCGCGCTTCCGGGGAGCCCTTTCAGCCGGGCGTTTTCGCGGGGACGGAAAGCCTTATTTCCCTCATCATCCTCGTCATGATCGCCGCCATGAGCTGGCTGCAACATAATTTCAGGGCGTTCTTCGTTACACAGTGGATCATGCTGGCGGGATTTGCGCTTACATTAACCGGCGCCATGCTTTTTTCCGCGGGGCAACTCGGCATGTATGCCTGGATGCTGCTGGCGGGACTGGGATTGTATATGGTGTATATTCCATTCAACAGCCTGCTGTTCGACCGGTTTATCGCTGCCTTCCGGTTTACGGGCAATGTGGGTTTTCTTATTTACATCGCCGATTCATTCGGTTACCTCGGCAGCGTGGGCGTCATGCTGGCCAAAACGGTGTTCCGGCTGGAATTGAACTGGCTGGATTTTTATACCGGGCTGGTGAAGATCGCCGGCGTCTCAGGCCTGGCGGGCACCGCGCTGTCCATGTACTGGTTCCGGAAGAAGTACCGGGAAAACGCCATGGCTTTACAGCACCGCGATCAGCAATAGCGTAATCAGCGCGGGGAGGGCTTGTACGAAGAAGATGCGCTTTGTGGCCGTCAGCGCGCCGTAAATGCCTGCTACGGCTACGCAAATCAGGAAGAAAACCCCCACATGCTGTTGCCAGGCCGGATCATCGATCCATACGCACCAGATCAGGCCTGCCGCCAGGAAACCGTTATACAGCCCCTGGTTGGCCGCCAGTGCCTTTGTGGGCTCGAACATTTCTTTTGGGATCTGCCTGAAGACTTTAGGCGCTCTCGTCGTCCAGGCGAACATTTCCAGCCAAAGGATATACAAATGTTCGATCGCAATTAATGTGATCAGTACGAGGATAATAATGGCCATGGGGCGGTGGATTTATTTCCTTCAATTTACCCAAATTTCATATGTATTGTTCATTCCCGGTATAAAAAAGCCGGTCCTGAAGAAAGGACCGGCGAGATACACGTTACAGGTTAAAAAATACACGTCTTATTTACGGGTTACGAAGAATTTCTTTTTCGGGCTTTTGGCCGGCACCAGCGAACGGATGGCTTCGCCGGCTTCCAGCGAGCGGTCGGCTTCGATGAGGCTGGCACCTCCTTCGATCACTGCGCGGTATGCTTTGGCGCGCTCGCCCGCGTCGGGCAGTTTATCGTAGGTAGGCGCGGCGGAAATCATGCACATTACGCCGCGTTTGTTAAGATCGGCGTACAGCGGCTTCAGTTCCGGCTTGTTATCTGGTCCCACATACGCCATGATATGCGTCCAGGGGATGTTTTCCTGCTCGTATTCTTCCAGCGCCTTCTGCGTTTTCACGAATGCCTCGAACACGATTTCCGGGTTGCGCTCGTGGTACCATTTCGCCTCTTTGGCGGTGTGTACGGTAACCATAACGTGCCCTTCTGCTTTATGCTTTTTAATGATGGCGGCCGTCATTTCGAAGGGTACGTCTTTTTTATCCAGGATGAGCACGGTTTTGCCGCGCGCCCAGGTGATGGCTTCTTCCAGCGTGGGGATCCTGAAATCGGTCAGGTTGCCGTCTACATCTTTCAGGCGGAGCTGTTTGAGCTCGGCGAGCGTGTAGTCGCCCACTTTACCGGTACCGTTGGTGGTGCGGTTGAGGGTGGCGTCGTGCATGAGCACGATCACGCTGTCTTTGGTGAGCCGCGGATCGATTTCGAAGGTAGCCGGGGTGAAGCGGAGCGTGTTGGCGAAGGCTTCGATGCTGTTTTCAGGGAAGCCTTTGTTGATGCCGCCGCGGTGGCCGCTGACGAAGGGGATGTCGTTGCCGGTATATCGGAAGAACGCCCGCAGTTCCTTAGCGTTTTTGATTTTCAGCACGTGCATGCCCGATTGGGCGAAGCCGCTGATGGTAGCGCAAAGCAGCGCGCCGCCGAGGAGAATTCTTTTCATGCTGTCAGAATTTGGCATTGAGATGTTGTAAAGTGAATGCGCCGTCAGCGTCGAGTGTGAACATGGTGACGGAAGCGTTTTCCTGCACGAGCATCCGGTAGTTGCGGAGCGGCATGCCCAGTTTGTACGCAAGGTACAGGCGGTTGACGCCGTTGTGCGCGGCTACGAGAATATTGCCGGAAGGGTGTTTGCGGTGGATGTCGGTGAAGAAGGCGTCTACCCGCTCCACGATTTCCCGGCCGCTTTCGCCCGTTCCGCCCGCGCGCCAGGCGTAAGGGTCTTCCATCCAGCGATGCCAGTGCTCCGGCGCCTCGGCGATGAACTCTTCTTTCGTTTTCTGTTCCCAGGTGCCGAAGTCGGCCTCGATCAGCCTTTCATCCTTTTTGACATAAGCTCCGGAAGCGATGTTGGCCGTCATGAAAGCACGTTCCAGCGGCGAGGAATAAACGCCGTCGAAGGTGATGTCTTTCAACTGCTGGCGCACGGCTTCTGCCTGCGCGATGCCTTTTGCGGTCAACGCGATGTCTGTCCGGCCGCAATACCGGTTATTGTCTGCGTTCCAGGCGGTTTGTCCGTGCCGGAGCAAGTAAACGTTAAGCATATCCTTTTTCTTTCAGTTTTTCCCGGAACTGCTGGTAACCGTGTTGATAGGCTTCCGCCAGTTCCGGGTCGGGTTGCATGGTGTTTTCGATATGAGCCATGGCTGCCGCGGCTTCCGCGATGCTGCTGTAATATGTCTGTGAGGCGGCGAGGATGGCGGCCCCCGCGGCTCCGCTCACTTCTTTCATTTTATGCACCGGCACGCCCAGTACGGATGCCCTGATTTTCAACCAGAGCGCGCTGTTGCTGGCGCCGCCGGCGGTGTATACGGCTTTAACGGTTTCGCCGGAAAGTTGCTCAATCATTTCATACGCCATCTTTTCGACGTAGGCTACGCCTTCCATCCCGGCGGCGAATTTTTCCGCGCCTTCCAGCCCCGGATCCCCGAAAGCTTCCGCCTGGGGCGCTATGAAAGGGAACCTTTCTCCCTGCTGCTCCAGCGGCCAGTATAATTTCCCGGTGGGTACCAATGCGGCGGCGGCTTCGTTCAGCGCGTCCAGGTTGCCGGGGAAATGTTTCGATATCCAGTCGGCCCCGGTATTGCTGGCGCCCCCCGGCATCCAGAAGCCCTGCGGGTGGCGGTGGTTGTACAGCCGCCCGAGCGGGTCCTGTACGGGCTGTTGCGTCACGCCTTTCACGACGAGCGTGGTGCCGATGGTCGTGTTCCAGGCGCCGGGCGTTACCGCGCCGGAAGCAATTTGCGACGCGCAGCCGTCGGTCATCCCGGCCGTTGCCACTACATTCGGCGGCATGCCTGGCAGGCGGAGAATTACCTCGCCCACGGGTGCGCCGGAGGGCACTACGTCCTGCAGCCACTCGCGGCGCAGCGGCAAATGGCTCCAAATATATTCCGGCCAGCGTTCGTTTGCTACGTCGTAGCCGGATTTTAACACATTGGTAAAATCGGTGACGCCGAAGTTGCCGGTCAGTTTACCGGTAATGAAATCGGCTGCGTGGATGAATTTGTGTATCCGGCGGGCCTTCTCCGGGAAATTCTCCGCAAACCACACCATTTTAGGCAAACCGCTCGTGGTGTTGAAAGCCGTATAGCCGTCCGGGTGGAATTGTTCCGCCAGCGCTTTGCAGCGTTTCCCTTCTCCGGCCTGCCGGCCGTCGCTGTACATGATGGCGGGGTGCAGGGGCTGTCCTGCCGCATCAACAGGGATTATGGTGCCGGAGGTGCTGGTAACGCCGATGGCGCGCAGTTTGGCGGCTGCAGGATGTTGAAGTAATTGCAACAACAGTTTTTCGCAGGCTGCCCACCATTCCTCCGGCGATTGCTCTTCGCGCGAAGCCGCGCTCAGCGGGAAATGCTCGCTGAAAGTTGCCAGTACGTGGCCCCGTTCATCTGTCAGGATGGCTCTTGCGCCCTGTGTGCCTACGTCCAGCCCGATAAAAGTATGTTCCATTAATAATTTGACTCAGTTCATGTTGCGGAAATAATCCCGTGTCTTTTCCCAATCCGCATAAATGGCCGCGTAGTGGGCTTCTTCCTGCGGGTAAACGGTTTCGGTGGTGTTATCCATCTGCCCGTCGATCCCCAGCGCTTCGTTGCAGATCAATGCGCCGCCTACGGCCGATGATTGCTGGAAACCCGCGCGCATCTGCACTTTCTTGCCCGTCAGGTTGGCGATGAGCTGGCGGAGCGTCAGGCTCTGCAAACCACCTCCGCAGCCCCAGATGTAATCGGGCTGATGCCCGGCTACCTCCGCGAGGATTTTATAGTTTTTTACGATGGAACAGGCGATGTCGACCATCGTGGCCCATACGAAGCTGCCGCGCGTGAGCAGGTGCGAAACGGGGGCGGGGAAGATGAATCCGCCTCTTGTGAGCGATTCTTCCTCATCGGCCAATAACGAGCCCAGACTTGCCATACAGAAGGTGTGGCGGTTTTCCGCCAGCTCTTTTTCGATGACGTCGTAGCCTTCGTTGGGATAGAAAATTTCTTTCAGGCGTTGATAGTTCAATCCCGTAACCCCGGCGTTGGCTTCGAATACGAAGCGCTCCGGCACGATGTCGCGGCTCGTCCAGGTGCGCTCTTCGGCGTCCAGCGTGTAACTGCCGGTGAGCTTTACGATGGGCGTGGTGGTGCCGGAAACGATGACCATATCGTCGACCGCCGGGCGGGTGCTCTTAATGGCCAGCTGCGTGTCGCCGCCGCCGGTAATGACGAGCGCCGCATGCGGAATATTCAATTCCTGCGCCACTTCCGGCTTCACTGTGCCCAGTACGGACGCGGAGGTGCGCAGTGGCGGCAGGAGGGAAGCCTCCAGGCCGAACGCAGCGCAGAGCTCGGCGCTCCATTCCTGGCGCTCCACATCGAACAGCAGGGTTTCGGATGCCTGTGCGTGCTCATACTTCGCGATGCCGGAAAACTGGTACTCCACCCAGTCGGAGATACTGAGGAAGGAGGTGGTTTTGGACCAGACCTCAGGTTTCCGTTCGCGGATGCCCACGAGCTTGAACGCGGAAAACAGCGAAGTGGGATAACGGCCGGTCAGCTGGTAGACGCGGCTTTTATCCGCCAGCATGGATTCCCATTCCCGGCCGCGGTGGTCGATATTAGGGAGTCCGGTGAGGGAATTGCCCTGCGCGTCGAGCAGGACGATCCCTTCGCGCTGGCTGGTGGCCGTGATGGCGCGGATTTCCGCGCCGGGAGCGACGGCGAGCGCTTGGGTGGCGAGGCGGAGGATCTGCTGCCAGAGGGCGTTTGGGTCGAAGTGCAGGGCGTCGGGGTAGAGCGGGTCTTTTTCGTACCGGATATCTTCCCGCGCCACGCCGAGCACTTGCCCGCCGGGTGTTGCGATCGCTACGCGCACGTTGCCCGTGCCGATGTCTGCGATGATATATGCGTCGTGTTTAGCCATTGACGGGTGTTGTAAGCATTTGGCGGTTCGCCAGTTCGCGTATCTGGCGGTTTCCGTTGGCGAACCATTGGGTAAGGGCTTTGTTCATGATGGCCACGTGATGGTCTTCCACTTCGAACGTGGCACCGGCGATGTGCGGCGTGGCGATCACGTGCGGCTGGTCGATGATCCGGTAGTCCGTTTCGTCGGGCGGTTCGTTATCGAACACGTCGAGCACCGCGCCGCGGATGGCGCGCGATTCGAGGGCGGCGAGGAGATCTTCCCGCTTCACCACGGCCGCGCGCGCCGTATTCACAAAAATGGCGTCTTTTTTCATCAATGTCAATACGCGGGCGTCGATCATGTTTTTCGTTTCTTCCGTCACGGGGAGGTGGATGGAAACGACGTCGCTGGTGGTGAAGAGCTCTTCCAGCGTACATTTGGTGTAAGCGGGATCGTATTCCGTTACATATGGATCGAAGAAGCGGATGTTGCAGGG
>NZ_CALNBI010000419.1 GCF_937874145.1 uncultured Chitinophaga sp.
GGAAAGTGAAAAACTGGATCGTCCTCAACGAGCCCTTTGGCTTTACATCGCTCGGGTATATGCTGGGCGTGCATGCGCCGGGGAAGTTCGGACTGTCGTATTTCCTGCCGGCGGTACACCATGTGGCGCTGGCCCAGGCGGCGGGAGGGAGGGCCCTCCGTGCAGAGGTTCCGGGTGCGCGCATCGGCGTCGCCTATTCCTGCTCGAAAATCATCCCCTTCACAGATAACGAAAACGACCGGGCCGCCGCCGCGCGTATCGATGCATTGTTTAACCGCCTCTTCATCGAGCCGGCGCTGGGCATGGGGTATCCGGACGGCGACTTTCCGCTGCTGGCACGCATCGCCCGCCGGTACGCGCTTTGGCGCGATTGGGACCAGCTTCCCTTCGACTTCGATTTTATCGGCATACAAAATTACTTCCCGCTGGTAGTGCGGTATAATCCCTTCATGCCCTACATCAACGCCTCCGAAGTCAAAGCCCGGCACCGGAAAGTGCCCACCACCGCGCTGGGCTGGGAAATCAGCGGCAACGGGCTTTTCAGTATCCTGCAGCAATTCGCGGCTTATCCCGGGGTAAAAGAACTGATGGTCACCGAAGGCGGCGCGGCGTTCCACGATGTGCACGACAACGGCCGTATCCACGACCCGGCGCGCATCGCGTGGTACGAAGAATATCTCCGCGCAGCGCTGCTGGCCAAACGGTCCGGCGTTCCGCTGACAGGTTATTTCGCCTGGACGCTCACCGATAACTTTGAATGGGCCGAAGGGTACAACGCCCGGTTCGGGCTCGTGCATGTGGATTTTGCATCGCAGCGGCGGACGGTAAAATCGTCCGGGAAGTGGTTCGGGGAGTGGCTGGAAGGAAAGGCGCAAATCCCCGGCGGGCAATAGCAAACCGGTTTTTGGGGTTGCCGTATAAAGGTTTAAAGATGGTTTAACTGATTACCCGCCGGGGTGATTTACAATTCTCTTCGTTTATAAAACCAGTTATCGCGCAGGGAAAGATGCAGCACGACATTGAAATAATTTTCCTGTACAAGTCCTTTCGTGGTAACGCCGCGCTGGCCGCCTTCCACACCGAGATAATATCGCAGATGACCGGTGCGGCTGGGTAAAGACACGCCTGCCGAAATGCTGAAATCCTCCAGCGGTTGTTCTTTCACCGTGATGTAATTCTTCTGGAACGCCGCGCCCAGCTGGATCACGGTGCCTTCCGCTTCGCGGCCGTAGAAGTCCAGCCGCCCGAAAGTATATTCCATTCCGCCGGCATAGCGTTCGGCATTTTTATATTGATAAGATGCGCCGCTTTTATTGACGTTTCTCCAATCCTGTTTTTTGTAATCCGCCAGCCACGTGAGGTTGCCGGTACCCGCACTGAGCCCGAAGCCCAGCTGCGAAGGGATCTTGTATTCGGCCGACGTGGTTTTGTCCTGGTAAAGTACGGTACCGTCGGAAGCCTTGATGCTGAAATCCCCGCTGCCGCGTAGGGTGGTGGCGAGGCGGTAGGTAGCGCCGGCGCCGAGGGTCCATTCCCCGATTTTGCCCTGGTACTGCAGGCCCGCCGTGAAGTTGAGATTGCGGTAATACAGGTCGCGGGAAGTATGCACGGCATCGCTGGCCAGGCTGTCGATCGTATTGACGGGCCCAAAGATGACGGCGGAAGAAATACCCAGGCTGAGGTTCTTTGTGATCCGCACGCCGTTGCTGATGTAAAACCGGTTCAGCCCGCCGTTTCCTTCGATGGCGTTCCGGACATTTTCCGTCACGCCTTCGATGGGCGTGGTGTTGAGCATTTTGTAATCCACGCGGCTATACGGCATCAGGCCGATGCTGATCCCCCAGCGCTCCTGCGCCTTAAACCCGATGGCGAACCTTTTGAACGAAATATCACCGGCGGATTGGGAATTGTTAGCCGTTTGATATTGCACCGTTTTTCCTGCCATGCCGGCTTCGAAATAAAACATCTGCATCGGCAACGCGGTGTACGATGCGGGGTTTTGTTCGTTCAGGAACTGCCCCGACTGCCGCGCGATCCCCGCGCTGCCAACGCCAAAGTTGCGGCTGTAATCGCGCTCCTCCAGGTCGCCGATACCGAATGCGGAGTACAGCGAGTTAACGCCTTTCTGCGCCGCCACGCGGCCGGAGATCAGCACTAGAAAACAAAAGGTGGTATAAATGCGCGTCATTGGTATAACAGGTAATAGATCTTCAAATAAGCCCGGTAGCCTTCGTGTCTGGCGTCTCCCAGCACCAGGCGGTTCAGCTGGGAGTAATATTCGCCCGCCGCGGGCAGCAACAGCAAGCCCATGTAATTCGCGTTGTTGCCGGTGGCCATGGCGGTGCAATAGGTAGTGAGGTCGTAGGTGTAGCGCGTTTTTTCCGGGTACAGCAGATCGGTGACGAGGTCGCCGTATTGGTAGCCCATTGTTGTGGCCAGCGTATCGCTCACTACCTGGTTTTTGTCCGCCGGGCATAAGGTGAGCCGCGGCGGCAAAGGGAATTGCGCGTAAGTCGGGTTCACCGGCGTGAGAATCAGCTGCGCTTCCATCACCCGGCCGTATTTGGACAGCATGGGCAGGTTGGCCAGCGAAGGGAAATCCAGCCGGATCACCATGCCAGTGGCGGATTGCAGCCAGGCGCGGTTGCCGGCGTCGCTGCTCAGGAGGCCCGCAGGGCCGGGAGCCAATCCGGCCAGCGGGGTACCGCTCCTGTCAACATGCACTTCGTTGTATTGTAACTCCGGATTGCCCAGCGGAAAATCAATCGTGTATTCTTCGATTTCGGAAGTGGAAATATGATAATGCAACCGCATCACCACCGTACTGTCCGACGCAGGAATGCGGTACATCGCCGCACCATTGCCGGCACGGAGTTGCAGGCCTTTCATATAATCAAGAAACAGCAAGTCGGAGGATACGTCTTCCGATTTCGAACGGATCTTTTCCATCAGTTCACGGCCAAACGCATCGCGGAGGCGGAGGCTGATGCTGTTGCCGCTGCGCGGAAGCACCGAAACGTATTCCTGTGCCAGCGGTGTGGAGGCGTGGGGGAAGATATGATGGGTGAAGAACATCGCCTGGTCGTCGTCCAGCACCAGCGGGCGTGAGAGCTGGTAAACCGACCATTCCTGCCCCGGCAGCGTATCGCCGTAGGAATAACTGTCCGGTTTGAAGATGATCTCGATGGAATCGTATTGGGCGGATTCGGTCAGCTCCGGAAAAGACGCCGGCCGGGCGATGCGGAAATTGGACGCTACGCTGACCCGGCCCGTTTCGGGATCGGCGTAGCCGCCGGCGAGGAGATAGCCGGTGGCAGAGGCCGGCACGGAATCGAGCTGTATGGTGCGCATTTCGATGCTGACCGTATCGATGAGCGAGTAGCGGACGTTGCCGCCGGGGGCTACGTCTTCATACACAAACCCGCTTTTGTCACAAGCCGCGAGGCCGGTGATCGCGGCTATCGCCAGAAGTTTCCATTTCATATCGCCGCAATGATAAAAGACGGCGGCGCACCTGCGGGCGGGGAATATGCGGCCAGGGCTTTTTTACCGATCATTTCCCCAATTCCGCCGTTCAATGCCGCAAACGGGCAGGAAAGGGGCGTTGCAGGGCCAAACGGCAAAAGCGGCTGACTGGCAGATGAAATCAGGGGATTGGTCAGGATACGCGGCTGTTCCGTCTATTTTAAAGTACCTGTAACAGTTCGCCGGATAATTTTGACCGGGTTAAAAAACAATTTCTATGCAGAAAGGAAAATTATTCGGATGGATGCTGGCGGCAGTGGTGTTGTCGGCATGTTCAAAAAGCGACGACACGGAAGACGAGAACAACGGCAACTGGAAAGAGCTGCCCGAGATGTCGGCTTCTCCGCGCTCAGAAGCCGTGGCGTTCGTGATCGGCGATACGGCGTACATCGGTACGGGATTCGACGGCGACAAACAGCTGCGCGACTTCTGGAAATACAATCCCGCCAATGGCTGGAGCCAGTCCGCCAACCTGCCCGCGGAAGCCGCCGCGCGCAGCAGCGCCACCGCCTTCGTCATAGATAAGAAAGCATACGTGGGAACGGGCTTCGACGGAAAAATAAGGCTCAGCGATTTCTGGAGCTACAGCCCCGAAACGGGCAACTGGGAGAAGAAAGCACCGCTCGTGGGCCCCGATCCATCTATCAGCCTGGCCCGCCGTGATGCCGTCAGCTTCGCCATCAACGGCAAAGGGTATGTAGCCACGGGGAACGATGGCAGCGGCACCAAGGATGTTTGGATGTACGACCCGGTGGCTGACCAGTGGCTCGCCCGTCAAAGTTTCGGCGGCAGCAAACGCACGGAAGCCGTGGCTTTCGTGCTGGGGCAGAACGCCTACATCGTTACCGGCACCAACAACAGCGAACTGAAAAACGACATGTGGGTGTACGACGCCGCTGCAGACAACTGGACGCAGAAGAACAAAATCGCCAACGTATCCGAAGACTCATTCGACGATGAATACAACATCGTAACCAGCCAGGCCGTAGCGTTTGCTGTCAACAACAAAGCTTATGTGATCACGGGCACCGGCAATGGCATCAGCAAATCCACCTGGGAGTACGACGGCGTCACCGATCTCTGGAAGAAGGTCCGTGATTTCGAGGGCGCCGCGCGCTACAGCGCAGTAGCTTTCGTGTTGGGCGGGAAGGGGCATGTGGCGTCCGGCCGCACCGGCAGCCTGCCGCTCGACGACGTGTATCTTTTCGAACCGAATGCCACTTACAACGAAAATGATTAGGCAGTCCATCGCGTCATTACTGCTAATGCTGGCCGCGGTTGGCTCCCTGTCGTCGTGCAGGGAGCAGCCGTACCGGCTGGCGACAGAGCCCGTGCAGCAGGGCTGGGCTTACCGCATTACGTATCGCGGCAGGCCGATGATTTACCAGGAGCATATTCCCGCTATTCCGGGATTTCACCCGTTCCGTACACAAAGCGATGCGCACCGTACCGGGGCGCTCGTCCTGCAGAAACTGGAAAGCGGCGTCATTCCTTCGCTGAGCGAACATGAGATCGACAGCCTGCAGCTGGCCCGATAATTTTTAACACTTGCTTAAGAACCCGGAAACCTGTTTTAACACTTGGTTAAGACTTATGTGGCGTAAGTTTGAGCCGCATCACACCTATGGTCAGTTGGAGGAAAATACTAAGTAACCGGGTCGTCGTAATTTGTTTGCATTTTTCAGTTTGGGTGTTGCTGTTTCTCTTTCCTTTTTTCGCATATCGCATACGGGTAGACAATCAATTGTTTTACTGGAAGGAAGGAGTGAACATGCTGTTCATCACCGGGTTGTTTTATTTGAATTATTACGTATTGATCCCGCGCTTCTTCACGCGCAGGCGCATCGGCATCTACATCGGCGTAGTGCTGCTGGCGCTGGCGGGGATCGGTTTGCAGCAGGCGCAGGTGGAGGTTGTTTTTATTAAGCTCCTGCAAATGCGCGGCGAGCGGCCCTTCATGGTAGCCGGACGAATAGGGGAGGGGGCGATGTTCGCCGTTCAGGGCCGGCCTGCGTTGGCGATGGGTGGAAGTACGCACATTGTACACCGTGCGAATGTTTCGGAAGATACAGTGACGCCGGTGCAGACGGTCCATTTTTTGCGGGACACGCTACTGCCGCCGCCAGTATTACGGCATGGCGGGATGCGGGAGCGGAATATTTTCGGGATGTTCCTGTTCCCGGATATTTTCCGCAAATCCGTCACGTTTGCGCTGCTGGTGCTGGTGATTGGCGGGTTCATTAAAGTGGCGTCGGAATGGTTCAGGAGCGAGCAGCAGCGGGAGGCGCTCAAAGTAGCGAACCTCAATGCAGAGTTGCGTTTCCTTCGATCACAGATCAATCCGCATTTTCTTTTCAATAGTCTGAATACGGTATATTCCCTGGCGCACCGGCGAAGCCCCGAAACGGAGCATGCTTTGGTGAAGCTGTCGAATATCCTGCGGTATATGATTTACCAGAGCAATGAGGACAAAGTGCTGCTCGCCAACGAGATCCGCTATCTGCAGGATTTCATTGACATGCAGCGGCTCCGGCTGTCGAGCCAGGTGCCGGTGGAAGTGGAGATCAAGGGCGACCCGGCGGGACTGCGGATAGCGCCGATGCTGCTGATCCCTTTCGTGGAAAATGCGTTCAAGCATGGCGTGAGTTATGAAGAGCCGTCGTGGATCCACATCGGGTTGGAAATATCGGAAGGCGGGCGGTTACGGTTGAGGGTGCGGAACCGGCTGCTGGAGCGGCGCGTGTCGGAAAAAGGGGGCGTGGGATTGGGGAATACCCTCAAGCGCCTCGAACTGATGTACAAAGATGCACATGAGATCACAATCAGAGAGCAAGAGAATGAATTTATCGCTGACTTAATAATTGCTTTGAAACATGATGAAGTGCATTGCGTTGGATGACGAGCCGCTGGCGCTGGAAATTATCGCCGATTTCGCCGCCAAGGCCCCTTTCCGGATGGAGCTGACGACGTTTACGAATGCTTCCCGGGCGCTGGGTTTTTTGCAGCAGGAGCCGGTGGATTTGATTTTTCTGGATATCAAGATGCCCGATATTACAGGCATTCAGTTTATCAAATCGTTAAAGCGGCCGCCCATGGTGATCTTCACCACCGCTTACGAAGAGTACGCGCTCGACGGGTATAACCTGGATGTGGTGGATTATCTCCTCAAGCCCATCCCTTTCGAACGCTTCATCAAAGCCGTTACCAAAGCTGAAGAATACCGTTCCATCACTGCTCCGCGCCAGCCGGATACGGATTATATATTTGTCAAAACGGAATACCGGATCATTAAAATCAACCTGGAAGATATTCTCTACATTGAAGCGCTGAAGGATTATATCAAGATCTACACGGCCAACCAGCCGATCCTCACGCTGAAAAGCCTCAAGTCGTTCGAGTCGCGCCTGCCGAAAGACAAATTCATGCGCGTGCACCGCTCCTATCTCGTGGCGATGAACAAAATCAATTCCGTAGAGCGCAATACGGTGATGATCGCCAATCAATCCATTCCCATCAGCGAAGGCTACCGCGACAAGTTCTACGACGTGATAACGCGGCACTCATAAGGTATATATACCATCACAAGAAAATGAATAAAGTGAACAAATATCCGCATTGATTTTATCCCTACATTTTTTCCATAATTGAAAAACCAACATGGAAATTGAAGGCGTAAAGCGGCGGAAGAAATATTACTTTATTGATGAAAGCGGGGACCCGAATTTTTATGATAAGGAAGGTAAGCCACTAACTGCAGCAGGCGGTTATCAGCCTTACTTTATTGTAGGAATGGTGGAAACCTTTAACCGGATTGGGTTGAAGAACAGAGTGAAGAATTTTATCAAAAGAACTAGAAAAGATGTTTTGTATAATGCAATACCATCGATCGCAGAGCAAAAGGATTGGTACGTTCATGCCAGGAGGGACCATCCCGAAGTGCGGATTAATTTTATAGAATTGTTGAGAAGGTTAAGGGGAATATTGACCAATGTGGTAATAATTGAGAAGGATATCGAGAAGTTTACCACAATATTCAATGGGGAACCAGCCCACTTGTATCGCGAGGCACTTCGAAGTTTATTTGAAAGTAAGCGTTTTGAGAAGGACATTTTCCATGTGTTTTGTGTTTCTCAATTCGGTAATAATCAAATGTCTATTCTAAAGGATGCGACAAAGCATTTAGCGGAATCCGGGATAGATTTCCAAATAGATTTTGTATCCAGTAAGTTAGCTCCAGAAATGAGCGTGATTGATTATATGCTGTGGATGATACATCGGAAATTGATTAAAGGTGAATCAAGGTTTTTCAATGCATTAAGGGATAAGTTCGGGGTAGTGGTTCAAGTAAAATAAAAAAAAGCTAAAAAAACGTTCAACCCCCGTGCCGGATCGGCAACACCCCGCATGAGCAGAGATATGTAAGTTGAAATTTTTTTAGCTTAAAAGATGATATCATCATCTTTTTGTAGGAATAGTTCGAAGATCAAATCCAGCCCCCGTGCCGTATCGGCAACACCCCACATGAGCAGAGTTATGTAAGCTGACGAATCTTAGAACATTCAAAGTTGAATAGATTTCAATAGATCAAAAGTAAAGCATTTTTGCTGTTGAAAAATCAAAGTAAAAAATATTGAAATCGATTATGTCAGCATGATATTAATGTTGATCTTCGAAGCAGTTGATAACTGGAATGCATTTGATACGCGAAAAAAAACCGGCTGGTTATCCAGCCGGTTTTTTACTATCGATGAATGCATCAGATCAAATCTTTCAGCTTGGTCACCACTGCGTCTACTTCTTCTTTCGTATTGGTATGCGAGAAGGAGAAGCGCACCGCGATGCGGTTTGGATCGCTGCTGAGCGCGCGGATCACGTGGGAACCTGCGTCGGCGCCGGAAGTGCAGGCGCTGCCGCCGGAGGCGCAGATACCGTTGATGTCGAGGTTGAAGAGCAGCATTTCGCTTTTCTCCGTTTTCGGAAAGGAAACGCTCAGAACGGTGTAGAGGCTGCGGCCTTTGAGGTCGCCATTGAAGCTTACGCCCGGGATGTGCTGCTCCAGCTGTTCAGCCATATACATCCGGAGACCGTTGATGTAAGTGCTGTGCTTTTCGTGGTTTTCTGTCGCTATTTCCAGCGCTTTGGCGAACCCTACTATGCCGTAAAGGTTCTCGGTGCCGGCACGCATATTCCGCTCCTGCGAGCCGCCCATCAGGTAAGGGTGGATCTTCACATTTTCGTTGATGTACAGAATCCCCACACCTTTGGGACCATGGAACTTATGCCCGGCGCCATTGATAAAGTGAACGGGCGTATTGCGCAGGTCGAAGGGATAGTGGCCCACCGTCTGCACCGTATCGGAATGGAAAATAGCGTCGAACTCCTTGCAGAGGTTGCCCACGGCATGGATGTCGAGCAGGTTGCCGATTTCATTGTTGGCGTGCATGAGGGTTACCAGCGTGCGCTCCTTGCTTTCCGCCAGGAGGCGGCGGAGGTCTTCCATGTCCACATGCCCGTCGGGCAGCAGTTTCACCCAGGAAAGACGGATTTCGTCGCGGCAATATACATGCTCAACGGTATGAAGGGTAGCGTGGTGCTCGATAGGGGAGCTGATGATGTGGCGGCAGCCCAGGTCGCGGATGGCCGCGTTGATCGCCGTATTGGTGCTTTCCGTTCCGCCGGAGGTAAAGAAAATCTCTCCCGGATTGGCATTCAGGATCTTTGCAACGGATTTGCGGGCATTTTCCACACCCAGGCGCGATTCGCGGCCATATGAATAAATAGAGGACGGATTGCCGAACTTTTCTGTCATATACGGCAGCATGGTGTCCAAAACGGCCGGGTCGAGTGCCGTGGTGGCGGCATTGTCGAAATAAATTCTTTCCAAGGTCGTGCGGGTTTGGTGGTTTTTGATTAAAAAAGTGCCACAAAATTACGGAATTGGCGACAAAGAAAAACGGATGGCCGTTAATTCAGCCATCCGTTCATCCATCTATTAGTCTATAGGAATTATATAAATTCCTTGATGTCCTGCATGATCTTACGGGCGATATTGTCTGCCGTAGTCTCGTTCTGGCTTTCGGCGTAGATGCGGATAATCGGCTCGGTGTTGGACGTGCGCAGGTGCACCCAGTCCTTGTCGAACTCGATTTTTAGCCCGTCTTCCGTGTTCAAAGGCTGGTTTTTGTACTTGCCTTTGATCTTTTCGAAGATCTCCTTCACGTCGATCCCTTTGTCCAGCTCGATCTTGTTTTTGCTGATGAAGTAATCCGGGTACGAATTACGAAGGGCTTTCATCGTTTTCTTGCTCTGGGCCAGGTGGCTCAGGAAGAGCCCGATGCCGATAAGGGCGTCGCGGCCGTAGTGCAGGTCCGGAACGATGATGCCGCCGTTGCCTTCGCCGCCGATCACGGCATTCACTGCCTTCATCTTATTCACCACATTTACCTCGCCAACCGCCGAAGGATGGTATTCCCCGCCGTTTTTGAGGGTGATATCTTTCAGCGCCTGGGTGGAGCTCATGTTGGATACGGTGTTGCCCTTGCGGTGCTTCAGTACGTAATCCGCTACTGCCACCAGGGTGTATTCCTCACCGAACATGCTGCCGTCTTCACAAACGAAGCAGAGGCGGTCCACGTCCGGGTCAACGGCGATACCGAAATCTGCGTTGCTTTTATCCACCTCATTGCTGAGCGCAGTGAGGTTTTCGGGCAGGGGCTCGGGATTGTGGGCGAATTTGCCGGACACATCGTCGAACAGCGTCGTCACTTCCTTCACGCCGAGCGCTTTCAGGAGGGCGGGCACGAAAATAGCACCGGTGGAGTTCACTGCGTCTACCACCACTTTGAAACCGGCTGCTTCGATCGCGGCCTTGTCTACTAGCGGATAGTTCACCACCAGGTCGATGTGCTTCTGGAGGTAGGAATCGTCTTTCCGGTACGATCCGAGCTTGTTCACGTCTGCGAAAGTGAAATCTTCCCGGGCGGCGATGTCGAGCAATTCCGCGCCGTCGGCGCCGGAAATAAACTCACCTTTCGCGTTGAGGAGCTTCAGGGCGTTCCATTCGCGGGGGTTGTGGCTGGCGGTCAGGATGATGCCGCCTGCTGCCTGTTCGAGGGGAACGGCGATTTCCACGGTGGGCGTGGTGCTGAGGTCCAGGTCCACTACGTCAATGCCCAGGCCGTTGAGGGTGGAAACGACCAGTTGCTTGACCATTTCCCCGGAAATCCGGCCGTCTCTTCCGATCACCACTTTCCTGTTCTCCGCGTTCTGCTTCAGCAGCCATGTACCGTAAGCCGCGGTGAACTTAACCACGTCGACAGGGGAAAGTCCTTCGCCGGGCTTGCCGCCGATGGTGCCGCGAATTCCCGAAATTGATTTAATCAGTGCCACTTTATTGGATTTTTTTAGGATGGCAAAGATAATTGATTCCGGGTTTATCGGCCCCGCTAATTTGTCAGGTCCCCAAAGCCTCCCGGGATGTTGCGGCAATTAGTGTATATTTGCCGCTACGTATAAAATATTACGGAAATATAACTTAAGCGAAATAATAAGATAACTAAGATGATGCAGCTTTGGTCGCGGATACCCAGATACATCCGGTATATTTTTACCCAGACGTTGTACCTGTTCGGTTTCCTCGTGGCGTGGCGCCTGATCTTTTACTTTTTCTTCTTCACCACCACCATCCGCGAAAGCGATGCCGTTCTCAAAGCCTGGCATCTCGGGCTCAAGTTCGACATGCGGCTGGCCCTGATCTGCATGGCGCCCATCGCCCTGCTGGCATTTATCTCGCGCGACCGCCTCTTCGGCCCCGGGTGGCTCCGCAGGCTGCATTTCGGCTATCTTGGCATATTGTACGTATTCCTGACTTTCTTTTACGTGACCGACCTGGGACATTACAGCTATCTCGGCATCCGCATCGAGCCCTCCGTCACCCGCTTCCTCGCCCAGGGCGAACGCGCCACCAACGCCCGGATGCTCTGGGAAAGCTACCCCGTCATCAAAGGCGCCACCGGCATACTGCTGTTGCTGGCGTTCGTCATCTGGTCGTACCGCTCCATCTTCCGCCACTACGCCAACCAGGAAGGCGTGCCCGTACGCCCCAAAGCCTTCGCAGCGTGGGTGGTGGGCATCATCCTGCTGTTCGCCGCGGGGATTTACGCCAATGTCGCTTATTTCCCCCTGCGCTGGAGCCAGGCCATGTTCACGCGCGACAACGGCATCACTTCCCTCGCCCTCAACCCGGTCCTTTACTTCGTCTCCAACTTCTCGGTGAAAGACGATACCTACGATATCAACCTGACCAAAAAATATTATAACCCGGTGGCGGCGTACCTCCAGGTGGACCAGCCGGACTCCGTTGCGCTGCATTACGCCCGTACCGTGAAGGGCGATTCCCTGGCCAAACGCCCCAACGTGGTCATCGTGATGCTCGAATCCGGCGGCGCGGCTATGACTTCCATGTTCAACAACCCCACCAAAGCCACGCCCAACCTGCAAAAACTGGCAGACGAAGGCCTGTTTTTCGATAATTTCTATGTACCGGCTATGAGCACGGCACGGACCGTTTTCGGCGTCACCACCGGGCTCCCCGACATCTGCAAGTTCAAAACCGCATCCCGCCACCCCGGTATCGTGGACCAGCGGGTGATCATGGACCAGTTCGACGGCTACGAAAAATATTACCTCCTCGGCGGAAACACCAACTGGGCCAATATCCGGGCGGTTTTTACCAATAACGTGGAAGGCATCCAGATCTTCGAGGAAGGGTATTTCAAGGCGCCCAAAGCCGATGTGTGGGGCGTTTCCGACTTCGACCTGATCACCGAATCCGACGAAATATTCCGGAAAGCCCACCAGGACGGTAAACCCTTCGTGGCTTTCCTCCAAACGGCCGACAACCACGAACCCTACACCACCACCGCCGGCAAGGGCGATTTCCGGAAACTGACGGAGAAGGAAGTGGACGCGGCGGCTTTCAAGGCGGCGGGATGGTTATCGGTAGACCAGTTCAACGCCATGCGCTACCTCGATTACAACGTGGGCTACCTCATGGAGCTGGCGGCCAAATCCGGGTACCTCGACAATACGATCTTCGTGTTCTTCGGCGATCACTCGGCCCGGCTGAACCCTTTCAAGCACATGCCACTTCCCGAATACGAGATGGGAACTTTCGTGGACCACGTGCCCTGCATCATCTGGGCGCCGAAAATGGTAAAACCGCAGAAAATCAGCCGTATGACGAGCCTGCTCGACGTATACCCGACCGTGGCGAAAATGGCCGGGGTGGATTTCACCAATTACACGATGGGCGTGGATATGCTCGATACCACCTTTGCCGGGGAGCGCTACGCCTTCGTGGTGTATAACCGCGGGGAAACGTTTTACGGGCTGATGGGAAACAAATATTTTTGTGAAATAGGGATGGAAACGGGAAAAATGCGGTTATACGACCTGGAGGGCAACCCCATGGCGGATATCAGTGCGCAACAACCGGAAATCGCGGAAAAACTGGATAAATTAACCCGCGGATTTTACGAATCCTCCCGATATTTGATGTTTAACAACAAGAAATCGAAATAATACGACCGACACGACATGGAAGTGCCGAAACAATGGTTTAAAGACTGGTTCAATTCACCGTATTATCACCTGCTGTACAGCAACAGGGATGAGCGGGAAGCATCTGCATTCATAGACAAGCTGGTGGATTACCTGCGCCCTTCGCCCGGCGCGCTCATGCTGGACGTGGCCTGCGGCCGCGGGCGGCATGCCAAATACCTGGCGGACAAAGGATTCAACGTTACCGGCATCGACCTGTCGGAAGAAAGCATCGCCGCGGCGCGGAAGCTGGAAAGCGAGCACCTGAGCTTTTTCCAGCACGATATGCGGCTGCCTTTCCGGATCAACTACTTCGACGTCGTATTCAATTTCTTCACCAGTTTCGGGTATTTTGAAACCCGGCACGAGAACGATAACGCCCTGCGGACGCTGGCCAACAGCATGAAACCGGGCGGAAAGCTGGTGCTGGATTACCTGAACAGTCCGTTCGTGGCCGCGCACCTGGTGCCGGCGGAGATCCGGGAGAAGGAGGATGTGGTGTTTGATATCCACCGCGAGGTGGCGGGGGGGAAGTTCCTGAAGGAGATCCGTATCCTGGACAAGAAGAAGTTATTCAGGACAACGTTCGCCGAGCGCGTATCGGCGTTTACCCTGGCGGATTTCCGGGAGATGTTCGCGCTGCAGAAGCTCGAGATCACGGATGTTTTCGGGGATTATCATTTTAACACTTTCGACGAGGTGCATTCTCCGCGGCTGATCCTCGTCGCCCAAAAACCGACTTCCTGATGGGAACCTTGCTCACCTGGGACCTGGTCCTGTTTTTCAACATCAACAGCAAATGGACGAGCCCGTTCCTGGACAGCTGGCTGCCGTGGATGCGGGAGCCTTATTTCTGGGCGCCCCTGTACATGTTCCTGCTTGTGCTGGTGCTGTATAACTGGGGCTGGAAGGGCTTCTGGTGGATCGTGTTCTTCATCCTGACCTTCGCCATGTGCGACCAGGGCAGCAGCTTCCTGAAGGGGCTTGTAGGCCGTTTGCGGCCTGCCAACGACCCGAATATCGCGCCGTATGTGCGGATTATGGTCGGATATTACCCCCAAAGCGGCAGTTTCACCTCTTCACATGCGGCCAACCATTTCGGGCTGGCCATGTTTTGTTTTTTAACGCTCCGTTCCTATCTCCGCCGCTGGGCCTGGCTCTTTTTCGTATGGGCGGCGGTGATCAGCTACGCGCAGATATATGTGGGGGTTCACTACCCTACCGATATCCTGGGCGGCGCGCTGCTCGGCTGCCTGGCGGGCACCCTGGGCGGAGGGTTCTTCAACCGCAGGATCGGGCTGGAACTATTACCTGAACGTACAACATGAACATAGCTTACCTCATACTCATCCTGGCCGCCACGATCGCTGGCGGTATGATCCCCATGATTTTTAAAAGGATCAGTCCCGGCCTGCCGATTTACCTGCTGGCGTTTACGGGGGCTTTCCTGTTCGGGGTAACGATCATGCACCTGCTGCCGGAAGTGTACCACGAGCTGGGGCACTCCGCCGGCATCTACATCGTGCTGGGCTTTTTCCTGCAGGTGTTCCTCCAGCAGCTGAGCCACGGCATGGAACACGGCCATACCCACCTGCCGCAGGCGCAGGGGCACCACCACATCGCGGTGACGCCATTGCTGGTGGGGCTGTCCATCCACGCATTCATGGAAGGCATCCCGTTGGGGTTCCATTACGAAGACAAATCCGCCCTGCCTTCGCTCATGCTGGGCGTGACGGCGCATAAAATCCCCGAATCCCTCACGCTTATCACCGTGATGATCCACGCGGGGCAATCCCGGGGGAAACTTTGGCGGATACTCATCATCTTCTCGCTCGTTACGCCTTTTTCGGCCCTGCTGGCGGGATGGATGGGAGAGAAGTCGGAAGCCGTCACCCATTCGCTGATTTACATCGTGGCGCTGGTGATCGGGGCTTTCCTGCACATTTCCACCACGATCTTTTACGAAAGCGGGACCAAACACCACGAACTCAGCGGGAGAAAGGTTTTGGCCATCGCCATCGGCCTCGCGCTGGCATTTGTTACCCTGATATTTGAATAATTAATTATTTTTAGGCTTTATATATTATGGAAGTCGTCATTATCCTCGTCCTCATTTTGCTAAACGGCATCTTCTCAATGGCGGAGATTGCCCTGGTTTCCGCAAGGAAAGCGCGCCTGGAAAGCGCGGCCAAGCAGGGGGACGACAAAGCCAAGGCAGCCCTGAAGCTGTCCAACAGTCCGGACACGTTTTTGTCCACCGTCCAGATCGGCATTACGCTGATCGGTATTTTGACCGGTTTGTATTCCGGCGAACAATTGAAGGAAGATGTGAAAGGCTTCGTGATGCAATGGCCGGCGCTGGTCGCCTACAGCAACGCGATCGCCACGGCCATCATCGTTATCTGCGTTACGTATTTTACCCTTGTGCTGGGCGAATTGCTGCCCAAACGGATCGGCCTGGCCAACCCGGAACTGATCGCCAAGAACGTAGCGAAGCCCATGACCTTCATTTCCCGCGTTACTTTTCCGTTTGTTTGGCTGCTTAGCCGGTCTACGGCGGCCCTGGTGAGCCTCTTTGGGTTGAAGCGCTCGTCGGATAACAATGTGACGGAGGAAGAGATCAAGGCCATCATTTCCGAGGGCACCTCTTCCGGCGCCATCGAGGAAACCGAACAGGAAATCATCGAACGGGTGTTTCACCTGGGCGACCGCAATATCACTTCTCTCATGACCCACCGGACCGACATCGTGTGGCTCGACGTCAACGAGGAGGTGGAATCCTACAAACGAAAGATCAAACAGGCCCCGCACTCCGTTTACCCCGTGTGCGAAGGGCAGATCGACAATATCCGGGGCATCCTCACGATCAAAGACCTCTATACCGCAGGGAACGTGGCCGTGCTGAAGGATATCATGAAGAAACCCCTCTTCATTCCCGAAAACAATACCGCCTACCAGGTGCTGGAAAAGTTCAAGGAAACACAAATCCATGCCGCGTTCATCGTAGATGAATACGGTACTTTCCTGGGAATGATCACCCTGAACGATATCCTCGAAGCCATCGTGGGCGATATGCCGGAGACCGGGCAGGACGATTACAACATGATCAAACGGGAAGATGGAAGCTATCTCGTTGACGCTCAGATACCTTTCTACGATTTTCTCTCAGAATTCGATATGGAAGACCAGATGGCGGAGTTCGAACAGGAGTTCGACACCCTCGCCGGCTTCATTCTCCACCACCTCGAACACATCCCCCAAACCGGCGAAAAGCTGGAATGGCGCAAGTTTACCTTCGAAATCATCGACATGGACGCACACCGGATCGACAAAATTCTGGTGACTCCGCCTGCGAATATTGAAGAAGAGTAATAAATTTACATCCCGAAATGCCCCGCAAAAGGCATTTCGGGAATGTATTGCCAGACCGGAACCGAACGAGACAGGAGACCTCCACCTAACACTGTACAATGTAACTATTTGCATGCCAATGGAGTATGATAACCCCTGCCCGTCCGTGAAAAATAGGAGAATGGATATTAGGAAAAAAACATCTTTATACTAATTTTGAGCGCTTTTTTACATAAACAAATAATTTAATTTAATATAATGGTTGTACTAGGAAGTAAGGTGCTTTCTTTGGAAGAAGTACATAGAGTTTTGTTTGAAGGGGAAGAGTTGGTACTCGATGAAACAGCCGTACAGCATGTGAATGACAACTTCAGTTTCCTGAAGGTATTTTCCGCCAAAAAACTCATTTACGGGATCAACACCGGTTTTGGCCCCATGGCGCAGTACCGCATCCCGGAGAAAGACACGCTCGAACTGCAATATAACCTCATCCGCAGCCACAGCTCGGGAGCCGGCAAGTGCCTGGCGCCCATCCACACCAAGGCGCTGATGATTGCCCGGCTGAGCAGCTTCATGCAAGGTTATTCCGGCGTGCATACCGACCTCGTGTACCTCCTCCGCGACCTGATCAACTATAATATTTACCCCTGCATTTACGAGCACGGCGGCGTGGGCGCGAGCGGCGACCTCGTGCAGCTGGCCCACCTGGCGCATGCGCTCATCGGGGAGGGGAATGTTTTGTATGAAGACGAGATCCGCCCGGCCGCGGAAGTATTCGAGCAACTGGGCCTCAAGCCGCTGACGGTACATATCCGCGAAGGGCTCGCCCTTATCAACGGCACTTCCGCCATGACGGGCATCGCGCTGGTCAACCTCATCGAAGCGCGCAAACTGCTGCTCTGGAGCTGCTCTCTCAGCGCCATGATCAACGAAGTCGTGGAAGCGTTCGACGACCACCTGAGCTACGAGCTCAACATCGTGAAACGCCACAACGGGCAGAACAAAGTGGCCGAAATGATGCGCGGGATGCTCGAAGGCTCTAAAATGATCCGCCACCGGCCCGATCACTTCTATAAAGAACTCGAAGAAGAGATTTTTAAAGACAAAGTGCAGGAATATTACTCCCTGCGCTGCGTTCCGCAGATACTCGGCCCCATTTACGACATCCTCATGCAGGCCGAAACTATCATCGTAGGAGAGCTCAACTCCGTGAGCGACAATCCGGTGGTGGACCATAAACAGGAAAACGTGTTCCATGGCGGCAATTTCCACGGCGATTACATTTCGCTCGAAATGGATAAATTGAAGATCGCCATGACGAAGCTGTCCATGCTCAGCGAGCGCCAGCTCAATTATCTCATGAACGACAAGTTGAACCACAAGTTCCCGCCGTTTATGAACCTCGGCAAACTGGGCTTCAACTTCGGCATGCAGGGCGTTCAGTTCACCGCTACTTCCACCGTGGCCGAGAACCAAACCCTCAGCTACCCGATGTACCTGCACAGCATTCCGAACAACAACGACAACCAGGATATCGTGAGCATGGGCTGCAACGCCGCGCAGCTGACGTATAAAGTGATCGAAAATACCTTCGAGGTGCTGACCGTGCAGGTGATGACGCTCCTCCAGGCCGTGGATTACCTGAATTGCCAGGACCGCCTGGGCGCCTTCACTTTCAAGATCTATCAGGACATCAGGGCTATTTTCCCTAAATTTATCGACGACGCGCCCCGTTATGCAGACGTGCAGCGCATCAAGGCTTACCTCATGCGGCACGAGCCCGTGGTAACGGAGCCCGCCGCGGGGAAACGGAAGAAATCTTCCGTACAGTAGCAATATTATTACGAAACAACAGCATAAGAAACAATTACACGGATGAAATGCGCATTGATAACAGGAGGTTCCCGCGGCATCGGCAGGGCGGTTTGCGTCAGGCTGGCGGAGCAGGGATATCATATCCTGATCAATTATAAAGGCAACACGGCCGCGGCGGAAGAAACCCTCGAAGCCGTACGCCAGAAAGGTACAGATGGCACCTTGCTCAAATTCGACGTAGGCAACGAAACCGAAGTGAACGAAGTGCTCGGCGCCTGGATCGACGCCAATAAAGACAAACAGATCGAAGTGCTGGTGAACAATGCCGGTATCCGGGAAGACATGCTGCTGTTCCAGATGTCAACCGAAAAATGGAAAAGCGTCCTCGATGCGAGCCTCGACGGCTTTTTCTATGTAACCAAGCTCGTGCTTACCGGCATGCTTATGAAACGCTACGGCCGTATCGTGAATATGGTGTCGCTTTCCGGTTTGAAGGGAACCCCCGGCCAGGTGAACTACAGCGCCGCCAAGGCCGGCCTCATCGGCGCCACCAAAGCCCTCGCCCAGGAAGTCGCCAAGCGCAATGTAACAGTCAACGCCGTAGCGCCCGGTTTCATCCGGACGGACATGACCGAGGGCCTGCCCGAGAAGGAGCTCTCCGCCATGGTGCCCATGCAACGCTTCGGTACGGCCGAAGAAGTGGCGGAAGCAGTAGCGTTTTTGTCGTCCAAAGGCGCTTCCTACATCACGGGAGAGGTGCTGAACATCAACGGCGGGCTCTATTCCTGATCCCGCGGCAGCAGGCAGCATAGTAAAACAAAATGAACAAGGAGCCCCGGGGCTCCGCGAGATAACTCAACATAGCGCATGAACAGAGTAGTGATCACAGGCATCGGCATTTATTCCTGTCTCGGTAAAGACCTGGAGGCGGTGAAGGATTCCCTTTTCCAGGGGCGTTCCGGCATCGTGCTGGATCCCGAGCGCAAGGCATTCGGTTACCGTTCGGGGCTCACCGGCATGGTGGACCGTCCGGAGCTGAAGGGTTTGCTGGACCGGCGCGCGCGGCTGATGATGCCGGAGCAGGCGGAATATGCCTATATGAGTACCCGCGAGGCGCTGGCCATGGCTAAAATGGACCAGGATTACCTCGATTCCCGGGAAGTAGGGCTTCTGTTCGGCAACGACAGTTCCGCCAAACCTGTGGTGGAAGCTACGGATATCATCCGCGAAAAGAAAGATACGATGCTCGTGGGCTCGGGGTCTGTGTTCCAGACTATGAACTCCACGGTGAATATGAACCTGGCCACCATTTTCCGCCTCAAAGGCGTGAATTTCAGTGTGAGCGCGGCCTGCGCCAGCGGTTCCCACGCCATCGGGCTGG
>NZ_CALNBI010000420.1 GCF_937874145.1 uncultured Chitinophaga sp.
GTATGGGGAACGGAGAACGGGATCGGGGTGCGAAGCGCCGTCGGGTTCGGTTCGCTGCCTGATAACATCCCCGTAGAAATCGAGGCGTTGTTTGAATTGGAGGCAGAGCAGGGCTGATTACAATGAAATCATTTGCATTAATACGCGCATCTCCCGTTAAATTTATTTGAAATGCAGGCCCAGCTCGCGGATACGTTTCTTATCCGTGATAGGCTTCACCGGCGATCCCGGTCCCGTTATCCTTGGCCAGATCAACGCTTCGTCGAACACGTTCAGGCGCAGGGAATCGTTGTCGAATACCGTGAGGTAGCGGTCGCGGGCGTAATAAAACCGTGAACCGCCGCGCGCCATGCCATAGGTATCGTTGGAAGTGAGTTTCAGCCCTTTTTTTACCTGCAACTGGTTGTCGAGCACGAACAGCTGGTTGGATCGCGTAAAGACGAGCAGGTCGCCCGTTTTGCGGTTGAACTGCGCGGTTTCGATACCCGCAGGAACGAGGTATTGCACAGGGGCGGAAGGCTTGCTGAGGTCGTAGCGGTACAGGGTGTCCGTACCCGGACGGAAGGCTGTGCCGGCGGGGTCATCGGCCTGGGTGATAATATACCCTTTATCGAGATCGACGCCGATAGCGGCGCCGCGCAGGAATTGTTGTTCGCCGTTGGCAATATGGGCGACGATCACGCGCTTGCGGTGCTCCACGTAATTGGCGGTGGTTTCGTTCATGCTCACGTTCAGCGCGATGCGGCCTTTGGAAAGGTTGCCGTAGGCATAATCGATGGTCGCGTTTTCCGGGGCGTCGTATGTCAGCGTGTCGGAACCGTCGAGGAAGTAGCAGGTGAAGCGGTTGCCCCAGAGCAGCGCACCATCCTCCGTAAAATCCCCGAACGTGAATTCATCCAGCACTTCCCTGCGCAGCTCCCCGTTGTCGCTGAAGATCTGCAATGCGAGCGTATAGTTGGGCGTGATGGAGTAATGCATGAACAGTTTGCCGTCGCGCGAGGTGGTAACGGTGGAAATGCTGGGGATGCGGGAAATGAGGCGGCCATCCGGATGGAGGAGCATCAGCTGGTCGCGGCCGTTGTTGAGATAGGGGATGAGCAGGTTGCCGTTGGCCAGCACCCGCACGTGGTAAGATTCCTGTTCGTTGGCGGAGAACAGGGTGATATCGTCGGGGCCGTATAATTGTTGCCCGGTTTCGAAGGGAACTGGGATGCGCTGCTTCTTGTCGCAATCATACAGCATCGCCTGCCGCCAGCGCCTGTATTGCGGTTTGGAGCCGGCTTTGGTCATTTGTTTCGGTTTGGAAGTATCCACCAGCACCCCGCTGCGGCTGATCACCAGGATATTGCCGCCGTTGGCGAAACAGGCGTATTGCACGGAATCGAACTGGCGGACGGTTTCACCGTTGATGGTGGAAAGGATGTAAGTCCGCACCGAGTCCCTGAATTCTTTCTGGTTGACGTTATACACCATGTACTTCCCGTCGTCGGAGATGTCGATATCGATGGGTTCCACTTTCACGTAGGGAAGGTCGTAATGCCAGCGGGCGAATAGCGCCTGCGCATCCTGCAGCTGCATCGTTTCTTTCAGCTTCAGGTTGAGCATCGAGGTGTCTTCGCCGTAAACTTTCTGCTGGAAGATACCGAAGAGCCCCAGCGCAGTGGCTGCATCTTTATCCGCCAAATCAAAACCCATATAAACCAGGCTTTCGTTGCGGTTGAACTCGCGCGTGAGCCGCTTGTTATTGAAGTATCCCACCAATATCACCACCAGCAGCAGCGCGCCGATGATCCATCCCAGCCGCCAGATCTTCTGCCGTTTCTTCTGGCTTTCTTCCTGCTTCAGCTCCCTATGCCTGACGTTGACGCTGGTCTTGAAAAAATCGATCACTTCCGCCGGGAGGTTGAGGCGTTTGATGAAGGGCTCATATGATGCGATCTCGCGGGCGCTCAGCAATTCGCTCGCGCCGTTTTTGAAGCCTTCGTACCGGCTGAGTATCTGCTTTTCGGTGAAGCCGGTGCGGCGTTGTTCTTCCGTCCGCCGGTTGTCGATCAGCCCTGCCAGGATGTCGTGCGCCAGCTCGTAGGTCTGCCCGTCTGAACGCAATATTTTGTTCTTCTCCAGTTCCGTTAGCAAACTCGTCATCAGCACAGACGAGCGCCCCTGTAAGTACGGCGGCACGAGGCCCGTAAACCAGATCCCGTTGTTGACGCGGGCATAGGGAATGGGCCGTTTGGTGCCTTCATTCGTTACGAAAGCATCCAGCACATTAGCCACGAAATCATCTTCTATCTCCGGAAACTGCAATTCTTCCTGTATCACGTGAATCCGTTCGTGCATGAACCGGTCGAGCACATCCTGCAAACTGCCGAACTTCTTAATCACGGTGCTGTTGACGTGCAGGATGGGCCAGATGGAATCGGGCGGCTCCACTTTGTCGGGCGTGTTCATGTAAACGGTACGCCAGAGCTGGTCGAGGTAAATCTGCAGGTATGGCAGCGACACTACTTGCTTTTCCGACAGCACGGCGATGATTTCTTTCGCGTTCTCCACTTCCTTCTCCAGCCTGATGTTGAATTTGGCGCAGGATTTCTTGATCACTTCCTCCACGTTGCGGTGGTTCATGGGCTCGATGCGCAGCCGCCTGTCGCAGAAATCGGGGATTTCCTTTTCGAACTGGCTCAGCCCCGCGAAGAATTCCTCCCGCATGATGAACAGCAGGTTGCAGAACTGCAATTCCGGATCGGAAAGGATATGATCGATGATTTCGATGATGGTTTTCTTCTCGTCGTCGCTGCCCATGATCAGCAATTCTTCAAACTGGTCGAAGATCAGGTACACCGGCCGCAGGTAGCGGACGTTAATGGCTTTGAGCGACTCGTATATTTTGCCGGGTGCGTCTGAAGTGACGTTTCGTGCCCGTAATACCTGGGGCGCCTGTTTGTATTGCGTGCCGCCGGATAGCGCCGTGGCCGTTGTGCCGTTGCCCGCTTTCGGGTCTGCAGCCATAGCCGTGGCTTCGTGCAGGGAATCCACGAGGTGATCGCCGCGGCGCACGAAAAGGGGATACCAGTCGGTGTCGTACATCCTGTTCATAAGGCCGCACTGCACGATGCTCGTTTTGCCCGTGCCGCTGGTTCCGTACACCAGTACCAGCCTGTTTTTGTGGATATGCTGGTACAGCGTTTCCACTTCTTCGTCCCGGCCAAAGAATATGCTGAGATCGTTGCGGTCGTACGGGTCCAGGAATTTGAACGGACTATGCAGGATGCTTGTCATTATGGTATCGGGGTTAATGCCAGCTGGGTAAACAGCCTGAAGGCGGTGAGTTGTTGGCAGATGGCTTCGTGGCGGGCCTGTTCCACCCGGGTGGTGCGGTCGAAACTTCGCTTTACGTTGATGGGCTTGTAGTCCCGGGCTTCGTCGGGGTTCTTGACCCAGCGGAAAACATACGAATCCGTTGCGGGCTCGTACTGCCCGAAAATCGCGAGCCTCGACTGGTCGGCAAACCTTTCGAAGGTATTGATATCGACCACCAGCGGCGAAAGGTTCAGGAATTCCAGGGATTCGCCTTTGTACTGGCGCCTTTCCGCATTGTGGATTGAAGGCAGCTGTTTGGTGAGCACCACGCCGCTGTTGTCGAGATGTTTGGTCAGGAGATAGAAGTTCATCTCTTTGGAATCATTGGAATTCATCAGCTTCAATACCTGGTGATCGAAAGTGGTGCTGGTTTCGTGGCGGTATTTGTTGATGCAGATGTTTTGGATGCTGGTAAGCGTGTACCGGTGCAAAAATCCCAGCTTTTCAAAAACGGTGCTCAGCATCGCTTCCGCGCGGATGCACAAAGCAGGGATCTCCGCTTCGGAAACGCGCTTGGGCCGCGGTTTACCGGTTGGCGTGTAGGTGACGGAACGGATGAAATGCAGGAATTCGCAGGCTTCGCCGAAGGGCTTGTTCTGCGGGTTATCGTCGCGCAGGGTGGAGAGCTCCGACACGAAGTATTCCACACCGTCCAGCGTGTCGATATACTTGCGGATGGCGCGGATCAGGGAGGAATAGTCGTATACCGACCGTGCGTCGATGGAAAGGCCGAAGTATTTATCCAGCAGTTCCCGCATGTCACCGGGGAGGTTTTTGACTTTGCCTGTGATTTTCAGTTCCCATAGTTGTGAGATCATGATGATGCCCATGAATTCCGATGCGATGTGGAAGATGCGGCCCAGTTGCTGCAGCCTCTCGAATCCCGGTTTGCGCATGAGGTCTTCCGTGCCGGAGCTGCCGGGGGCGAAGAGCGTGTTGAGCTGGCTGGCGATGGGGAGGGGCAGGGCGCTGAAGATCGTCATTTGGATGACGTTTTCTTCGTTGTCGATTATCTCCGTTTTGAGGGCCTTTTCGAGTTTGACGGCCGGTTCGTTGCCCGCCGCAACGAGGGCGGTGAAAAGCGTTTTGATGAGCTGGGCATTCGGGGTGAAAGGTGGCAACGGCCCCGGTGCTTCGCTGGGAATGGGGTTTTGGTCAACCGCCGCTGCGGTGTTGAAGAAAAGCCCCCAGAATGGTTCGCGCGGCGTTTTGCCGGGCAGGTTGAGGTCGCGGGAAGGCGGCGCGTCCACGCCGAGGGGCACTGCGGATGCCAGTTGCGCCGCGGCGAGGGCGGTTTCGAAAGCCTGCCGGATGCTCATGCCTTTGACGCAGACGCATTTGAAGAACTCCGCCCCGAATTCGCGGGCGGAGCGGTCGTTCACGGCGGCGGAAGTGGCGATCACGGCGGGGACGCCAATTTTGAGCAGTTCTTCCACCTGTGCGCCCGTTGAGCAGCCGTTGAGGACCACCAGCCGGAGGTTCCCCGCATCGGCGCTGGGCTTTAAAAGGTAGGCAAGTCCCTGGCCGCTGGCGGCCTGGTCGTTGAATAGTAAGGATTGCTCACCGGCGTGGCCGGCATAATGGAATACGGCGATGTCTTCCCGGTAATTGGAAAACGCCAGGTTGATGTTGGTAACCGTGGCGAAAGACTCCCGGTGAACCACGTAGTTCCCCCGGAGGGCCTCGTTCAGGGTATTGTAGATGCCTTCGTCTTCTTCGGTCACCGATTGCAACGGCGCCTGCGGATGATTTGCAAAGGCAATGATGATTTTTTTCATGTCTGCTGGTGGAATTGGGGTAAATAAATTCCGCGCCTCACGATGGAAATCTCGACTTTTGGAGTTAATTTGGAGTCACAATCTAATACCTAAGGTACGATTTTTCAATGAATTGGTCAGGACGGCAACCCCAGGATAATTAACATTAGGCACGTTCACCATAACCCCGGATCTCCATTTTAACAGCAACATTGCATATGCAGGAACGTCGATTGTACGCGGCATTTGCCGGCATCAACGCCTACCCCGACAGTCCGCTGAGCGGCTGTATACAGGACGTGCTCCGGGTCGACCGCCTGTTGCGCAGCCAGTGTGCCGCGCAGGAAGGGCTTGAATACCGCCCCGCGTACTACCTCCAGCCCAATAATGCCGACCTGCGGCTTTTGGAGCAGTATGGTACGGCCGCCGGCGCCCCGCTGGCCTGGCTTCCTCCCACTTTCGAAAATTTCACTACACGGCTGTTTACGCATTTCGCGGAGGCAAAGGCCGGCGATATCTGCGTATTCTTCTATAGCGGCCACGGTTCGCAAACGGCCGCGCCGCCGGAATTTCATTTTAATAATCCTTCCCGCAGGCTGCAAACGATCGTTTGTGCCGATAGCCGGACCACCGCCCGCGACCTCACCAACAAAGAAATGGCTTACCTGCTGTGGCAGGCGTTCGGGAAAACGGAGGCGCATTGCCTCGTGATAACCGACTGCTGCCACTCCGGCGGCAACACGCGCGCCCTCGCGCCGCAGGGCACTGAATTCCGGCCGCGCTTTCATGCGGATGCGGGGAAGGTGCTGGCGTTTACGGATCTCCTGGGCCACGATGCGCCGGGTTTTTATACGAACGAGAACGGGGAGATGAAGCCCGCCATCGCGCGGTACGTGCACCTGGCGGCTTGCCGGGCCGACGAGCTGGCGCAGGAATCCTGGCGCGGAGGGATCTTTACCGGCAGGCTGATGGAAGCGCTCCTGGCCAATGGCGGCACCGCCAGTTACCGCGATTTGATGTGGCGGATGCAAACGGTGGTGACGGCCGCGGCCGGCCAGCAGCATCCGGTCGCGTTTGCGGCCACGGAAGCCGACCTCGACCGCCGGTTCCTTTCCGATGCCATGCAACCCGTTGTGCCCTCATTTGATGTGCTGTTCGACGTCGCCCTTAACCGCTGGAAGATCTTCGGCGGCATGCTCCACGGCCTTACGCCGGGCGCATTGCTCGACATCCGGGACGGCGATTTCCGGCTGGAAGCGGAGCTCCGGGAAGTGGAGGCGCTTTTCTCGCTGATCGATATTCCCGGCCTGGATACCACGTCCGAAACCGCGAAGGCCACCATGATCCGGGCGGCGGCGCCCGCGCTGCTCATCGCTTCCCCGCCGGATGCAGCGCTGGAACAGGCGCTGGCTGCCGGGACCTTTCCGTTGTTAAATGTCGGTTTTGGAGAAGAGGCAGGGTACGAAGTATTCCGTCCGGCAGACGGCAGTTACGTTTTGCTGGAGAAGAACGGCACGCTGCCTTTATTCCGGCGGACCGCCAGCGCGGCCGTGTTCCTTTCCTATGCCCAGCGCGTAGCGGCCTGGATGGCGGCCCTGGACTGGAAGCGCCTCGATCCCCGCCTGGGCCGCGGGCACTTCGAACTGCAGTGGACGGCCATCGACGGGTTTGGCAGCAGCGAAAGGGCTTTGCATGCGGATAACGACACCATCGAACTGAAATATAAAAACGGCGAATCGCCCGCCTTCCGGCTGGGCATCGCGCTGAAGGCGGATGCGCCGGTGGAAAAGTGCTTCGTGCGGGTGCTGTACCTTGGCAGCAAATATGACATTTTCACCGAACTGATCCGCGACGGGGAACCCGCGCTGGAAAGAGGCGGCGCGCCGCTGTACCTGACGTACATCGATAACGGGAAAACGGTTTCCGCGATCCCGGTTTCCATTGATGAGTTATACCCCGGTTACAACCGCTACGAGATTTCGGATTACCTCAAGATCATCGTGTCTGCGGCCGATTTCAGGGTGGGAAGGTTTGCGCAGGAAGCGCTGGAGCTGGACCGGCCGGGGAGCCGTGGGATTGGTGGTGTGCGGAGCGGGGCGGAGAAGGAAACCGGGGAAGCGGTTTCGTGGTCGGTGTTTCATTGCCGGATATGTACGGCTTTCGAAGGACTGGAGAAAAGTGCCGGTCCTGGCGGGGAAGTGCTCCTCGGTCCGTTAGCGATCACCACGCCAGCGGGGTTTTCCGGGAAACTGGCGTTATTGCCGGAGCGGAAGGCTGAAGTCGTGGGCCCCGACGCCTGGGGCGATGCGCCTTCCGAAAACGGGCTCGACGGCGGTATGGCGGCGCTGCGGCTGGAAATGACGGAGCCCCTCCGGCCGGAGGATCCCCTGTTCTTGCTGCAGGCTTCGCCCAAAGCGGCCGTGCGGTCACTGCCCGATCATACCGTGATACCGTTCGTAACCGCCGCCGGCGGGAAGGCTTATGAGCCCGCGGGCTTCCAGGACGCTGCCGGCCGGATACAGATTTTTCACGCCCCAACTCCGAATGTGTATTTTCGCCGCATCTATCTTCCCCACCCACCCACCGGCCTGCGCATCT
>NZ_CALNBI010000421.1 GCF_937874145.1 uncultured Chitinophaga sp.
ACCGGCCACCCCGACCTTGGCAAGGTCGTGCTCTACCAAATGAGCTACTTCCGCAGTGATAATTTTTATAAGAACTTTTTTCGTTGGGATTGCAAAGATAGGAATTGTTTTTATTCTGCCAACTTTTTTCTCATTTTTCTGAAAATTCATATTTGTATGCAATACGTCCCAACAGCTCTAACCCTTTGCCATAGCAGTCTTCACGCTGCGGCAATCCCTTCGCGTCGTACGTGTACTTCCAGATAAGGTAGTCTCCCGTTTCTACGGTCACCACCGTCATTGCCGCCACTTTTCCATCCGTTCCATACTCGAAAGAATAGTCCGGCAACATGCGCTTGCGCGATGGGTGATAACGCAACACATCCGTCAGTTTGCCATCCGCGTCGTAGTTGTAATAGAACCGTTGCTTGCCAGGCTCAAGCTCTTCCGTCACGCGGCCCAGGCTGTCGGTTTTGAACGCCACCACCACCGAATCGGCGCCCCCTTTGAACAGGAACATCCGGAGCAGCCTGCCGGTACTGTCATATTGATAACGGTGCTTTTCCTGCAGCCGGTACTTATCTTCCCGCCCGCGAACCCCGGATTCCACTTCCTGCAGCAACCCATTTTCGGTGTAACGGTATTGCACCGTTGAAATGGTATGTTCGGTACTGTCGACCGTCCGGGTAAGCCGCCCGCTGCTGCTGAAAGTGCTCGTCAGCACCGAACGCCCGCTGTTGCGGCTCTGCGTAACTGCTTTGAGCTGGCGGTAAGGGGCCTGTGTCGTGCGCACGCACACGAAATCATTGTCCGTTTCCTGGTTGGCGTCCAGCGAGCGAACCACCTGCCCGGTCACTTTGTTGGCTTTGAACTGCGCCATGGTGGCGGCGGTTTGACCGGTGCTGATGATGTCCTGGTAATAATGCTGCCCCCGGGCGGCGCCCAGGGCCAGGGTGAGGCATATGGTAGTAACGATGCGCATATCTCGATAATAGTGTTCGCAAATGTACAAACGTTCCGGGCTTTGCAAAACGTATGTAGGCCCGATAAATTCAAATTAGTTATATTTATTCTACATTAACCTGACTAAATCGAAATTGAAAACGCAACACCTCCGGCAGGATGAAAACTGCCTCAACTGCGGGCACCCTGTGCCGGACCGGTTCTGCGGCCACTGCGGCCAGGAAAACGTGGAAACCGAGGAGTCCTTCGGGCACCTGGTCACCCATTTTTTCCAGGACATCACCCACTACGATTCCAAATTCCTCACCACCCTCAAATTCCTGTTCTTTTACCCCGGCCTCCTGACCCGGGAATATATCGCGGGCAAAAGGATGTCGTACGTCAACCCCATCCGGCTGTACGTGTTCACCTCCTTCGTGTTCTTCCTGATCATGGGCATTTCCGCGCCGCAGCACGATCCCTACGACCGGCGGCAGCAAAGTTACTTCCCCAGGGTTATGGATTCTCTCGCCACGGAAAGCCACCTGCTACGCGACTCCCTGCAACGCGGGCTCATCGCCCCGGAAGACACCCTGGCCAGCCGCAACCGCGCCGATATATTCCACATCATGGGCGGGGGAAACACCCACGCCAATGCTGCCCAGCGGTATGATTCCGTCCAGCAGTCGTTGCCACCATCCCAGCGGGAACCCTGGTGGGAACGGAAAATCACCATGCGCACCCTCGAAATGCAGGACAAATACGGCAGCAACGCCGGGTATGCGCTGCAGGACAAGCTCCTGCACCATTATCCCAAGCTGATGTTCCTGCTGTTGCCGTTTTTTGCACTGCTGCTGCAATGGTTCTTCCGGAAAAAACGCTGGCTCTACGTCAAACACGCCATCTTCTCCATCCACATGCATACGTTCATTTTCATGATCGGCATCCTTGGGATCCTGGTAGACGTTACCTTCCATTTTAACGACGTTTACTCCTGGCTGGCGATCCCCGTGTACCTGTATTTCGTATTCGCCCTCCGCAATGCTTACGGCGTAACGATGGGCGCCGCTTTCTGGAAATCGCTGGGGGTACTGGCCGCTTACCTGTTCGGTACATTGCTGGTGGTGATGGCTTTCCTGCTGGTCATTTTTGCGGTGTTATAGCGGCAAGGCACATACGGCGTGCGCCTCATCATGTAATTCGATAACGGGGAAAAGCGCATTTTGGCTATCTTTACCCCGCCTTAACCTGTCTTCAGTCATATCGTGAAAACACAACACCTCCGGCAGGATAAAACCTGTCTCAATTGCGGGCACGAAGTGCCGGAACGTTTCTGTACCCATTGCGGCCAGGAAAACGTGGATACCAAAGAGTCCTTCGGGCACCTGGTCAGCCATTTCTTCCAGGATATCACGCATTACGATTCCAAGCTCCTCCTGACGCTCAAATACCTCTTTTTCTACCCCGGGCGGCTTACCAGGGAATACATCGCCGGCAAAAGGATGACGTTCGTAAACCCCATCCGGCTGTACGTGTTCACGTCGTTCGTGTTCTTTTTGCTCGCGGCCATCACCGCCGGCAACCATCACGACCCTTACGCACGCGAAAGTGAGAAAGATGTTGCCAAACAACAGGCCACGTTCGGCAGCATGCGCAACACCGCCGAAAGGATCCGGGAAAGAGTGGCTGAAGGAAGAATCGCCCCGGAAGATACCATTAAAGCACTCAGCGGAGCAAATGTGCTGGATCTCATCGCGGCAGATTCCATCGCTAACTCAGCGCATGTATATGATTCCCTGCAGCAAACGCTTCCGCCCGACCAGCAGGACAGCTGGTTGCAACGCAAAGCGCTGATCCGCCTCCTGGAGATGCGGGATAAATACGGCCCCAATATGGGCTATGTGCTGCAGGAAAAGTTCTTCCATAACTACCCTAAGCTATTCTTCCTCCTGCTGCCTTTCTTCGCCCTGTTGTTGAAGTGGTTCTATTACAGGAGGGAAGACATGGTATATGGCGACCACGCTATTTTCTCGATCCACATGCACACACTGGTATTCATGATCGGTATCCTTGCGATGCTGATCGGCATGCCGTTCCACGGTTTTTCGTATTACGGATGGGTGGCGCTGCTGGTATTCCTGTACCTGGTGATGTCGATCCGGAACGCATATGGCGTTTCTTCCGGGTCGGCGCTGGGGACCGCCATCGGGGTGGTGCTGGGATATGCCGTTGGCACGTTGATCGTATTGATATTGTTCACATTGCTTATTTTTGTTTTCACTTAATAAGCCAAAATCATACACCAATGACCCCCGAATTCATCATCGTAACGCCGCAGGCCCGGCCCCATATCGCGCACGTCCAGCTGAACCGGCCCAAAGAGCTCAACGCGCTCAACCTCCAGCTCATGCAGGAGCTCCGCGATGCGCTCCAGCAACTGGATGCCGACGACAGTGTGCGCTGCATCGTACTCAGCGGCAACGAAAAAGCCTTTGCCGCAGGTGCCGATATCAAGCAGATGGCCGGCCGCACGGCTGTGGATATGTACAATATCGACCAATTTACGATCTGGGACGGGATCAAAAAGGTCCGCAAGCCCGTCATCGCCGCCGTGAGCGGCTTCGCATTGGGCGGCGGTTGCGAACTGGCCATGCTCTGCGATATGA
>NZ_CALNBI010000422.1 GCF_937874145.1 uncultured Chitinophaga sp.
GGAAATCACGCCAGGCCCATTCCCACCAGGAGGTAGAGGGATAATAGTGCGTACCCGACCAGAAGCCTTCTTCACCATCCAGCACGATGCTGGGACCTTTCACGGCCAGCATGGGCGGCGTTTTCAGCGCGGGCTCCTGCACAACAAAACCGATATAGCGTTTATCGGTTACCACCGGTTCGCCTTCCAGCGCCAGCAATGCGGCCTTCTCCACATCCTGCAGTATTTCGAGTTGAATCGTCCACGTTCCCATGCCGCCGCCGGGCTTGAAATCACACAACACTTCGGTATCGCTGCCGCCGGAAGCCACGCGGCGGGTGGTGATCAGTGGCGTAAACGCAGCAGCGCCCGGGGTCTTCACGGAATAGCGGAATATAGCCGCCACCGCCTGCGTACCCTGGTTCTGCACGCGCGTCCGCAGTTGCACCCGTTCGCCGGGATGATATGCCGCGTAATTCGATTGGTGCGAATATACCTGCAGCCCGCCCTTCCATCGCGCAGCCGTTTTTTGCAACAGGGCTAACCAACCTTTCGCGTCCAGCGTTTCCAGCGGATTGTCGAACAAGTAGAACCAGCAGTCGCTGCCCTTGAACCCGCCGGCACCAGCCGCGCGCAGGCCTCGGACGAGGCGCCGACGCTGATGCTGCCCGCCAGCTCCTCGCTGAACCTGCCCGCCGCCAGCGAAGGCGCGTAATAGCTCATCAGCAGGCCGGGATACCCCGACAGGTTCCCGAACTGGTCATATGCTTCCAGCACGGGCAGAAAATCAGCCCGCACTTCCTCGTCGATATTATGATTGGGCATCTCTTTCGGCGGGGCGATGTAAGCAGAAAAAGCCGCCGCCGGTTTGAATGCGATATCCGCCAGCGGCAACGGCCCTTTTGCCGCAACGCTCACTGCCATAGCGGCCTCCGACGGGCGAAAGCCTCCTACCGACAAAGCCGCCGGCATCCCTTCAGGCTTCCCCACCCAGATCATCCCGTTCCCCGCCGCCAGTTGCTGCAACAGTTTTGCTTCGTCCAGCTGATGGCGCGGCAACGCCACGATGTGCGCCGGTAAACCGCCGCCCACCGCGCTGAGGAAAGCGCTGTCTGCCACCAGGTACAATACAGACTGCCTTCCCGCATCGTTGGCCGTGCTCTTATTGAAAGCAGGGATTATCCCCCCGGGAACTCCGGCATCTGATCCGATGGCAGGCGTTGCCGCAGGCTTGCCCGGCGAACTGCCCCAACCGGCCAGGGGCGTCACCACGCCGGCGGAGCCCAGGGCCAGTAATCTCAGCGATTCTCTTCTGTTCATAGCTATTTAACCTTGATTAACACTCATGATTTCTTCTCGTATTCCGCCGCTTCCAGCAAGCCTTTCAGGTACCCCAGCGCGAAGAGGCGCCCCACTTCGCCGTAACCCGGCTCGCGGTTGTTCTCGCCGTCCATCGTAGGCACGTGGTCGATCCGCACGGGACCGTCGAACGCAACGGTGGTATAGGCTTTCACGGCGGCGTACATATCGGTTTGGCCGTCGTCGTGGAAGGTTTCGGAAAACGCGTGCGCCTGGCCGCGTATATCGCGGAAATGCACGAAGAATATTTTCCCGGCCTTTCCCAGCTCGAGGATCTCATGCGGGATGTCGGCACCCGCCGCGGCGAGGCTGCCCTGGCATAAAGTGACGCCGCTGTTGGCGCTGGGCACCAGGTTGATGGCGCGCTTCAGCGCAGCCGGGCTGGTAATGATGCGCGAAATCCCCTGGATGGGCGACACGGGGGGATCGTCAGGGTGCAGCGCCAGTTTTACGTTGGACGCCTCCGCTACCGGGATGATCCTTTCCAGGAAATACTGCAGGTTATCCCACAACCTTTCTTCCGGCACGATGCCTGCCGAAGTCAGCGGCGCGTCCTTCATCAGCGCGTGGTTGTAACTCGTTACCAGCGCGCCCCCCCGGGTGGGGGTGGATACGGATGTGCGGAGCCAGTTGAATCCCGCCATAAAATTGTAACAGAATACAGGGATATCCAACGCCCCCATATTCCGGATGAGCTGCTGGCACAAGGCGATATCTTCATCCCGCCCGTCGATGCCCAGTTTCATCCGGTGCATCTGCGCATCCAGCCCGGGCTCTATCACTTCCAGCTTGAAGCCGAAATCATCAAAACGCTGCTTCATATGCAGCAGGTCCATGTACTCGTAAGAGGGCGTACCGTCTGCCAGCACCGGCAACCGGGCTACCGCATGTGTTACTCCTGCCTGTTTAGCCAGCCTCCATAGCCGGTCGGGGTACTGTGACAGCACTTCTGCTATTTTCATTTCGTATGTATTTTACTGTTTCTTATAATTTGATACTGGACACTCCACCGGGGCCAGGCTCGCCGTAGCCGCCCGTCACAATCATCTCTCCTTCCAGCAGGCAGAGGTTACTGGTGAGCGGGTAACCCGTCCGGATCGTATCCACCAATGTTCCATCTTCATCTAAAATCTGCACGGCCTGCATGCCGTAATGCGCAACGTACAACAAGCCGTCTTTCCCCATCCGGATGCCGTCCGGCAGGTTTTGGATGATGTCTCCCGAAGGGTGTTCCGGCAACCGCGCCCATTCTTCCCACTTCCCGTCGGGCAGCCCGGGCCCGCGGAGGGCGCAGGTCAGGATCCGGTTGCGGTAGCTTTCGGCGACAAACAAGCGTTTGCCATCCGCGCTCAGCGCAATGCCGTTGGGAAAATCGAAACCGCTGCCCACGATGCGCTGCGAACCGTCTGTTCCGAAATAGCACACCATCCCCGATTGTCGGACGGAATCCGTGAAATACATCCCGCCATCCGTGTCGGCCGTCAGGTCGTTTGGCGCGCGCAGCGCCTGGCCATCGCAATGGTCTTTGATCGCATAGCTTTTAAACCCGCCGTCTGCCCCGAACCGGGCGATGCCCGCCTGGCCGCTGTCGCAGATGAGGTGGTCGCCATTGGGGAGGATGTATTGGCCGTTGGGGCATTTCGCGTAGGCCCAGTGCGACATCTTCCCTTCCGGGTTCATTTTGAAAATGATGCCACCGGTCAATGTGGTAAAAAACAGGTTGCCCTGTGCATCCATGGCCGGGCCTTCCGTATACCAGGGGAGTTCCGCCAGCCGTTCAACGATGGTGACCGAGATCATCTTGTTCATTTTATATCCTGTTCAAATGGAAACAATGGTTGGCGGCGATGACGGTAGGTGAACCGCGTCATATCCGCTTGTGTAACGCCGGGCGTATTTACCTGCACGATCGTAGGGCACACCGGGCCATACGCGGCGATGGGCGCATTCACGCCTTTGGCCACAACCGCGTTGAATTGCTGCGGATGAATGCCGAAAGCGGTGAGCTGCCGGAGGCTGAAAGGCGGTACGCGCAGGGATGTGAGCATGATAACGTTCCCGCCGCCGGTTTGTACGACCGCGATTTTCCCCATGTCGAAATGCACCTGCCCGCCGTGCCTTGGACTGTCTTCCGAAAACTTCCCGTCGGCTTCCATGAGGAGGCGCACGGGAATGGCGTATTCCGTTTCTCCCTGCATGTAACCGCCTTCCACGTTGCCAAATGAGAGAGAAAATGTTTCGCCGGGCGGGTGCTTCACAGCTTCGGCCACGGCTGTGGGATCGTAGATGCAGATGAAGCATCCTGACATCCTGTATGCTTCCGCCGCGGCCAGCAGGTAAGCGCTGTTGCCCGGGGAACCGCCGCCCACGTTATCGCCCATATCCAGCAGCAATACCGGTTTTGCCCATTCCTGCATCTTTGGCAACAACGCAGCGATATCGTGTTTTTCCGCCACAAAATCAGTGCGGCGATCTATCAGTTTACTTTTCAATTCCTCGCCGATGCTGTTGCACAATGGCAGGTTGTTATCGGTGGCCACAATGAAAGCGCTTCCCATCTCCGGCACATCGGCATACGGGAAACCCAGCAGGATGCTGATGGACAGCACACCTGGTTGCCCGGCCGCTTCCCGTGCCCGATCGTACAATCCTTTACAGGGCTCCGCGGATGTCCATTGTTGTTCAATGCTGATGGCGACCGGCGTTTGCATGAGTTGCTGTACGGGTTGAATATTGCCTTTCAGCGTTTGCACCATGAGCGTGGCCGCCTTCTTCCCGGTGTCGCGCTGGTCGATATGGGGGTTAGTGCTGTAAGCGACCAATGCGTTGGTAGCCGCGGTCATCGCCGGGCTCACATTGGCGTGGGGGTCGAGGGTGCCGATGATGGGCATATCCGGCCCCAGGCGCTGCCGGAGCAGCGTCAGCCAATGGCCGTCCATATCCGCATGTTCTTCGGAAACGCCCGCACCGTGCGGAACCACGAGGCAACCATCGATGGGCAACACCGCCTCCAGCCCGCGCATCATTTCTCCCAGCAAGGTGTCGTATGTTGCGGCGCTGACCCTTCCGCCTGGGGTTGCCTCGGCGTACATGACGGGCACCGCCGCGATGTTATTTTCTTCCAGCACTTCCAGCATCCCGCCGATCTCGTGGAAGGCATGGCGGTACTCCTGCGCGATGGCGTCTCCCTTCAGCCAGTGGCTGTTCCTGAAATCGTCCAGCGTGGTGGGCTTTGCGATGAAAGTATTGGATTCGTGGTAAATGCCGAGTATGGCTACGCGCAGCTGTTTGCCGTCAAAACTCATGTCTGTATTGTTTTATTGAGGGTAGCCGGGATTTTGCGGCTTGAGGTTCGGGTTGTTCTGCATTTCCAGCCGTGGCAGCGGGAAGAGCAGGTGCCTGGCCTGCAGTGGCTGGTTGGAATTCAGGTTAATGTGCCCCACGAAATCATCGAACCCTTTGTTGGTTTCGTTGTAGACTTTCCGCAGGCGGATCATGTCGAACCAGGTGATGCCTTCGTAACAGAGCTCGTGCCAGCGCTCGCGCCATACCGCTTCGCGGAAGGACTGCTGCGTGAAAGTGCCCATGCCCCCGGTGGTCAGCTCCGCCCTGTCGCGGATTTTCTTCAGGGCATTATATGCAGCCTGGTTGATGCCGCCACTTTCGTTTTGGGCTTCCGCGTACATCAGCAGCACCTCCGCGTAACGGATCTGCATCAGGTTGAGATCATCCTGCCCCGTGCCTGTTTTGCCGGCCGTGCCGAAAGCTATCGTGTTGAAGAATTTGAAGATGTATGGCGCGCCCAACTGGAAGAGGGCGCCGCTGCCGTTCATGTAATAGCTGGTATAGAAGAAGCCTTCGCGGTCCTTCGCGCGAAGGTCCCCTGTTTCATACGTCGCGTAAAACGAGCGGGTAGGCACCGTGGTGCCGGTCCAGCCGCCGAAAACCGTCACCGGCTTGTTGTTGGGCAGCATGTGCAACATGGGATTGGCTTCCACATCGGCCAGGTATTGAATGCTGAAAAGCAATTCCAGCTTGTTTTCCTCCGCTACATTGTGCAATGCGCCATAGTCCGGGAAAAGATTGATCAGCGCGGGATTGGCATCCGCGTGGTCGATGATTTCCTTCGACTTGACTGCCGCGAGCTTGTAGTAAGCCGCCCCCTTGTTCAGCGGTTGCCCCGCCATCGTCATATAAACCCTTGCCAGCTGTGCCTTCACCGCGGCCAGCGACACCCGGCCGGAAGCGTCCATCCAGGGCAGTCCGGCGGCTTCGGCGGCCAGCAAGTCTTCCACCACCAGGTTGTACACATCTTCCTGCCCCGTCCGCACCGGCATGAAATCTTCCGAAGATGCCGTCTGGGGTTTGGTGATGAGGGGAATATCTCCCCACAACCGCACCGCATAAAAATAAGCCCAGGCGCGCAGGAAGCGCGCTTCTCCCAGGATGCGCGTCTTCTGCGCATCGTCCATAGGATTAATGCCTGGCACTTTTTCGATCACCTGGTTGGCCTGCGCGATCACACGGTAAAGCCCGTTCCACCACTGCGCCACATGGAGGTTATTGCCGTCATATGAAAGTGCGTAGAGGTTATTGAGGTTCGTGTTCTCGGTGGCTTCCGCGGTGGATGTTCCCGTCACCGCTTCCAACATCTGCCGGTTGCCGGAAAAGATGGCGGCGGCGTTGCCGATGAACCGCGTTTCAGCGTACACCGCGGCGATGGCGGCTTCCGCATGCTCGGGGATCGTATAAAAACTTTCGGATGTAAGGCTGGAAGGATTGTTCTCCTCCAGGAACTTGCTGCAGCCTGTACCCAGCATCAACGCGCCTGCCAGCAACCATTTACCTGCTATATTCGTCTTCATCGGAAAAAGCTTTTGAGTTGAAGAATGTGATTACAGGGCGGCCTGAATGCCCAGCATGAAAGTGGTGGATTTGGGATAGGCGTGATACATCATCCCCTGCGAAAATACTTTCGTATTTTCCCCACCGATCAGCCCGATCGTTTCCGGATCGCCGTTCACTTCCTTACTGGTCAGCAAAAAGAAATTCTGCACCGATCCAAACACCCGCAACCTGCTGAAACGAATGCGCTTCAGTGTTTCGGGCGACAGGCTATACCCCAGCAGCAGGTTCCTGCCGCGAAGGAAAGATCCGTCCTTCAGCCAGTGCGTATCTTCATTGATCACATATCCCGCGCGGGTATCGCGTATCTCGGGGATCATGGTGTTTTGATTATCGGGCCGCCAGGCGTTCAATACCGATTTGTAACTGTTCGCCAGCGCCACACGGTCTTCGCTGGATCCCGTGCTCAGTTCGAACACATCGTTGCCGTAAGAATATTGCAGCTCCAGCGACAGGTCGAACCGGCGATAGCGGAACGAATTCGTAAACGCGCCCCAGGCTTTGGGACTGCCGTTGCCGATGATCATCCGGTCGGCGTCATTGATGGTATAGTCGCCGTTGACGTCTTTATATTTGATATCGCCGGGTAAAATGGGCAACCCGCCGCGGTAGCTGACGAATTTGGCGGCTTCCGACCTTTCCGATTCGCCCCAGATGCCTTCCCGCACCAGGCCGTAAAACGCGCCTACCGGCTCACCGATGCGGATAATATTGGTAGGACTGATGAACACCAATCCGCCTACACCGTAGATGTCCGAAGGCGTAGCGAGCGACAGCACCTTGTTGCGGTTCATGGAAATGTTGAACATGCTGTTCCAGGAAAAATCACGCCCTTCGACGTTGACGGTATTGAGCGAGATCTCCAGCCCTTTATTTTCCATCGACCCCACGTTTTTGCGGATGATCGCGTAGCCGCTCGTTTGCGGCACCGGCGCATCCAGCAGCATGTCGGTCGTTTTGCGGTAGTACACATCGGCTTCGAGTGAGAGGCGCCCTTTGAACAGGCCGATCTCAATACCCGCATCCGTTTGTGCTGTCTTCTCCCACCGCAGATCGGGGTTCGACAGCAGG
>NZ_CALNBI010000423.1 GCF_937874145.1 uncultured Chitinophaga sp.
CCCGGAATTCCTGGTGAAGGAATACCCCGCCGAAATATTGCCCTGCACCTGGCGGAAGAGCCCGGCCCGGAAATATTGCAGGGTATAGACATCCAGGAGGCTGATTTCCTGGCCCATCATCCGGATGTAGCCGCTTTGTTCGGAGGCCAGCACTTTACCGAAGAACATTTCGCCTTCCAGGGTTTCCACTTTGAAGTCGTGGACCCTGGCCGAGAGGGTTTTGATGTTATGCCGCCGGATATTGAGTACCGCCGAGCCGTTGGCCTTGAATTGCACCAGCCCCACGCTGATGCTCCGCAGCTCCCCGATGATTCGGGTGCCGTTGACCATCCAGAGCGTGTCGATCCTGGTCTGGGAAAGCGCCGGAAGGTGCAGCAAGAGGATAAAGGCGGCGATGATATGTAAGCGGGTCAGGATATTGAACGGTTTGTACTATTACAAGCAGGCTGCGGTAAATGTTCAGGGACAATGCGTTGGAAAAAGAAAGGCGGCGCCCTTCAAAAGGCGCCGCCATATTTCAGCAGGTAATATCTTGTATTCGGTATTCGGAAAAAAATCAGTAATAAGCGGGCTCTTCTCCCCGCAGCGTGCATTCGATCTGGTGTTTGACAGGTGCGCTGAAACCTTCCAGTTCGATATTGGGCCGCTCGTCGAGGCAAATACGGATCTTCCCGTTCTCCCTCACCATCACTTCCTCAATCGGCTCCAGCAATGCGAAAAGCATACGGCGGCCGCTTTCTGCGATCTGGTTCATAATGGAATCCTCCAGGTTAATGAACTCGCGGTTTTTGTAAGAATAAGATACTGTAACCATTTGCAAAGTTTTTCAATAGGACTATATCAGTCCTAAAAATACGACAAATTATAAATTGTCAAAATTTTACATGAATAATTTCTATAAAAGTCATACATATAGGAGGTACGTACAACCACGTAACTGCTCAAATGCGGAATTTAACAGTCGATATGCCAGAACCGTGCCGGTAATTGCCGTTTAGCATAAATGCCCGCGGCGGTTCTGCCCGGAACCCTTATTTTTATGTCCTTATCATTACCTCAAACCCGTATATGCAGTCTATCCGTTACTTTTTATTGATTTGCCTCCTCATGGCCGGCGCCTCCGCCCATGCGCAGGACGTACAATGGAACAAGGCCGGCGACGCCTTCTACCTCGAAAACGACGGCAACATCGTTTCCATCCGCCTGCCATCGAAAGAACAAAGCACCCTCATCACCGCATCCGCCCTCAGGCCCCCCGGCACCAACAGGCGACTGGACATCAAAAACTACCAGTTTTCACCCGACGAAAAGCAGGCCCTCATCTTCACCAACGCCAAACGCGTATGGCGTTACGAAACCCGCGGCGATTACTGGCACCTGGATATCGCGTCCGGCCAGCTGCGCCAGCTCGGGAAAGGCCTGCCCGCATCCTCGCTCATGTTCGCCAAATTCTCACCCGACGGAAAGAAGGCCGCCTATGTGAGCGGGCATAACATCTACGCCGAAGACCTCGACACCGGCAAGATCGAACAGCTCACCCAGGACGGCGACCGCCGCCTGATCAACGGCACGTTCGACTGGGTATATGAAGAAGAATTTGGCTGCCGCGACGGTTTCCGCTGGAGCCCCGACAGCAGGAGCATCGCCTACTGGCAAATCGATGCCCGCCAGATCCGGGACTTCCTCATGATCAACAACACCGACTCGATCTATTCCTTCAACGTACCTGTAGAATATCCCAAAGTAGGAGAGAGCCCTTCACCCTGTAAAGTAGGCGTGGTGAGCCTGGCTTCCAAAAAGACTACCTGGATGCAGGTACCCGGCGATCCCCGCCAGCACTACATCCCGCGGATGGAATGGGTGCCCGGTAAACAGGAGCTCATCATCCAGCAGCTGAACCGCAAACAGAACAGCTCCAAAATCATGCTGCTCCAGCCCGCCACCGGCACGGCAAAAACCATCAAGTCCGAAACCGACGACGCCTGGATAGACGTGAAATCGTATTGGGATGATGGCGATATCACCGGCTGGGACTGGCTGGAAACCAATAAAGCGTTCGTATGGGTAAGCGAAAAGGACGGCTGGCGCCATCTCTACCGCATCTCTGCCGACGGCTCCAAAGAAACCCTGCTCACTCCGGGCAACATGGACGTGATCAGAATCGCCCGGATCGATGAAGCCGGCGGCAAGATCTACTTCCTGGCATCGCCCGACAATGCCACGCAGCAATACCTCTACCAGGCGCCCCTCAGCGGAGGCCCCGCCACGCGGGTTACGCCCGTCGGCCAGCCCGGCACGCACGACTACAACATCGCGCCCGGCGGTAAATTCGCGCTACACTCTTTCAACAGCCACCGGCAGCATCCCGACCAGGAAATCGTGACCCTGCCCGCCCACCAGGGCCTCAGCGACAAGGATTTCTCCTCCGCCTCCAAACCCGTTCCCGGCAGGGGCCACGCGCTGCGCTTCTTCCAGGTGACCACGGCGGATAACGTAACGCTCGACGGATGGATGCAACTCCCGTCGAATTTCGATTCCACCAAAAAATACCCCGTAGTGTTTTACGTGTATGGCGAACCCGCATCCTGCACGGTGAAAGACAGCTGGGGCAACGGCGTCAATCCCCTGTACGCCGGTAATATGGCTGCCGACGGGTATATCTACATCTCGCTCGACAACCGTGGCACGCCCGCGCCCAAAGGCCGTACCTGGCGCAAGAGTATTTATGGCAAAGTGGGCATCCTGAACGCCCGCGACCAGGCCATGGCCGCCACCGAAATCCTCAAATGGAATTACGTCGACAAAGAGCGCGTGGCAGTCTGGGGCTGGAGCGGCGGCGGTTCGATGACGCTGAACCTGCTCTGCCAGTACCCCGAGATCTATAAAACCGGGATCTCCATCGCGGCGGTCACCAACCAGCTCACTTATGACAACATCTACCAGGAAAGATATATGGGGCTTCCGCAGGAAGACCGTGCAGCCTTTATCGCCGGTTCTCCCATCACCTACGTAAAAAACCTGCGCGGTAAGCTGCTCTATATTCACGGCACGGGCGACGATAACGTGCATTACCAGAACGCGGAAATGCTCATCAACGAACTGGTGAAACACAAAAAAATGTTCCGCCTCATGAGCTATCCCAACCGCTCGCATGGTATTTACGAAGGCGAAGGCACTTCCGAACACCTGTCTGCCACCTACACTGAATTTCTCCGGGAAAATTGTCCTCCCGGCGCACGATAACCGCTTTCTGACGAAAATCACCTGTCCATAACCGGCAGGTGATTTTTCTTTTTCGGAGATAACCGTTTAATTTGCGGGCTAATTACAAACCGGAACATGTCTAAAACCGCAATCACGGGCCTGGTGGCCATCATTATCGTTATCATCGGCACTTTCCTCCCCTGGGTGAGCATTATCACCGGCGGGCAGGAACTTGTATTTACCGGGCTGAAAACCGAAGGTTCCAGCTTCGGGGAGCCGGGCAAACTAAGCATTTTCGTGGCGGTACTGACCGGCATCCTGTTCCTTATCCCGAAAGACTGGTCGCCCAAAATCAACCTTTTCACCAGCGCTTTCCTCGTAGCCTGGACGTTCCGCAACCTGCTGCTGTATTCCCGCTGCGAAATGGGCATCTGCCCCGAACAGAAGGCCGGGCTCTACATTTGCCTCATCGGGGCCATCGCCGCATTTATCTGCGTGCTGATGCACCGGCGGACTTTCGTCAAAAAGTAAACGTCACTTACCGACATAAAACAGCCGGCGCGGGAAACTCCTGCGCCGGCTGTTGCTTTATGCGAAATTGATTAAATCACCGAACTGATAAGGTAAGACGCCAGTACGACCACGCTCCCCGTCAACAGGTACCGCATGGTCAGCCCCACGAGCCGTTGCCCGGTGATGCGGGACTTCACCCAGCCAAACGCGACCAAAGCTAAAATGCTGATTACAAGGCTCGTACGCCCTGCTACCGAAAAATCTTCCTGCATCAGGAAGGGCACGAAGGCGATAAGCCCGCCGAGGAGAAAGAAGCCTCCGGTCAGCAAAGTGCTGCGGATGGCATGGCGCAACCCGAAATCACGCAGCGGCACTTCTTCGGTTTGAAGGGTGGCTTCCCATTGCGCCTGGTCTTTCTGCATTTCATCGGCGATGTGCGCGATGGTGGGTGCGGAAAGGTCGAGGTTTCGGAGTTTGGCGGCTTCTTCGGGCGTCATCACGCCTTCATCTTCTTCGCCCCGGTTGGCGCGGAACACCGCGATCATCATGAGCAGGGTGGCCACGCCGAGGATGATGAGATGAAGGGTATAGAAAGCCTGCACCGTGAGATTCTTGGAATACAGGATCTGCGTGGTGAAGAGCAGCAGCAGCACACCGTCGGGGAACCCGATCATGAGGTCTGTCTGCCAGCCCGAACTGCGTATGGCTTTTTGCGTTTTTGTCATGAGAGCGCTTCGAGGCTTTGCCGGATGATGCCCACGCAGTCGTTTACCTGCGCGGCGGTAATGGTGAGGGGAGGCGCGAAACGGATCTTATCGCCGTGCGTGGGCTTGGCGAGCAGTCCGTTTTCCTTCAATGCCAGGCAGAGGTCCCAGGCGGCGTCGGGATTGCTATGTTCGATTTCGATGGCGTTGAGCAATCCTTTACCGCGGATGATGCGGATGAAGGGGGATTCGATGTCGCGGAGGCCCTGGCGCAGCAGCTCGCCCATTTCACGGGCATTGTCGGCCATGTGCTCGTTGCGGAGCACTTCCAGCGCGGCCATGGCCACCTTGCAGGCCAGCGGGTTGCCGCCGTAGGTGGAGCCGTGCTCGCCAGGCTTGATGGTCAGCATCACGGCATCGTCGGCCAGTACGGCCGAAACCGGCAGCATGCCGCCGGAAAGGGCTTTGCCGAGGATGAGGATATCGGGGCGTACGTTTTCATGGTCGCAGGCGAGCATTTTACCCGTCCGGGCCAGCCCGGTCTGGATCTCGTCGGCCATAAAAAGCACGTTCGCGTCTGTGCAGTATTGCCTTACGGAAGAAAGATACCCTTCGTCGGGTACTTTTACGCCGGCTTCGCCCTGGATGGGCTCCACGAGGAAACCTGCCACGTGGGGGTCCTGCAGGGCGCGGGCCAGGGCGGGGAGGTCGTTGAAGGGGATCACTTCGTAGCCGGGCATGTACGGGCCGAAGTCGCGGCGCGCCACGGGATCCGTGCTGAAGCTCACCACATTAAGGGTGCGCCCGTGGAAGTTCTCGGAGCACACGATGATTTTCGCCTTGTTTTCAGGAATGCCTTTTACGACATAGCCCCAGCGGCGGGCGAGCTTGAGGGCGGTTTCCACGGCTTCTACACCGGAATTCACCGGCAATACGCGATCGTATCCGAAGTACCGGGTGATGTAGGCGGAATATTCGCCGAGGAGGTCGCTGTAAAAAGCGCGGGAAGTAAGGGTAAGGCGCCCGGCCTGTTCCACGAGGGCCGCCACGATTTTGGGGTGGCAGTGGCCCTGGTTCACGGCGGAGTACCCGGAAAGAAAGTCGTAATACCGTTTCCCGTCCACGTCCCAGACATGCACGCCTTCGCCCCGGGTGAGGACCACCGGGAGCGGGTGGTAATTGTGCGCGCCGAACTGGTCTTCGAGGTCGAGGAAATGCTGTGCCTTTTCACTGATCGTATAATTGGGTACCATACTCAAAATTACTTATTCTTCAGCTGATTCACGAGATCGATATATTCCTGCATGGCCGCATCCTTCGATTTGCCTTTCAGGCCGTTCCATGCATCGTATTTTGCTTTGCCGACGAAGTCGAACATATTGGCGGGAGGTTCCACGTTGATGTCGCCCTCTGTCGCCTGTTTGTAAAGGGAATACAGCTGCAGGAGAATGTCGTTATCCGGTTTAGCGTCAAGGGTTTTGCTGGCCGCTACGGCCGCTTCGAAAGATTGTTGCAGTGCCATGGTCGTTATTTTAGCTTTAAAAGTAAAGAAATACGGGCAAAAGGCGGTTTGCCGCTTTAAAGAAGATTAAAATTTAATACCTTTGCGCAAATAATTAATTACGGATTGTCGGCCGCGGAAAGCGAATGAATGACGCGTAGCAAGCGGTGAGATGGTTCGTAATTTGTCTTTTATATGAAGAATATCCGGAATTTCTGCATTATTGCGCATATCGACCACGGCAAGAGCACCCTGGCCGACCGTTTACTGGAATTTACAAAGACCATCTCCGACCGGGACATGCAAGCCCAGGTGCTGGACGATATGGACCTTGAGCGGGAGAAAGGCATCACCATCAAGAGCCACGCCATCCAGATGAACTATACCGCCAAAAACGGCGAAAAATATACTTTCAACCTGATCGACACGCCCGGCCACGTAGACTTCTCCTACGAAGTGTCCCGCGCACTGGCCGCCTGCGAAGGCGCCCTGCTGCTGGTAGACGCCGCCCAGGGCATCCAGGCGCAGACCATCTCCAACCTCTACCTGGCGCTGGAAAACGACCTCGAGATCATTCCCGTCATCAATAAAATCGACATGGCAGGCGCCATGATCGAGGAAGTGAAAGACCAGATCATCGATCTGATCGGCGTGAAAGACGAAGACATCCTCCTGGCCTCCGGCAAATCCGGAATCGGCATCGAAGAGATCCTCGAAGCCATCGTGACCCGCATCCCGGCGCCCGAAGGCAATCCCGAAGCACCGCTCCAGGCACTCATCTTCGACTCCGTTTTCAACTCCTTCCGCGGTATCATCGCGTATTTCCGCATTTATAACGGATCCATCAAGAAAAACGACCTTATCCGGTTTGTCAACACCGGCGAAGAATACGAAGCCGCCGAAGTCGGCATCCTCAAACTCGGCCTCGAACCGAAGAACGAGGTTTTTGCCGGCGACGTAGGCTATATCATCACCGGCATCAAAAACGCCAAGGAAGTGAAAGTGGGGGATACCCTCACCCAGGCCAGCCGCCCCTGCGAAGAAGCCATCAAAGGCTTCGAAGAGGTGAAACCCATGGTATTCGCCGGCATCTTCCCGGTGGTGACCGAAGACTTCGAAGAGCTGCGCGATTGCATGGACAAGCTCCAGCTGAACGACGCATCGCTTACTTACGAACTGGAAACTTCCCAGGCCCTCGGCTTTGGTTTCCGTTGCGGCTTCCTCGGGATGCTGCACATGGAGATCATCCAGGAAAGGCTGGAACGCGAGTTCAACCAGACGGTGATCACCACCGTGCCGAACGTAGGTTTCATCGCTTACGACAACAAAGGCACCAAACTGATCGTGAACAACCCCTCCGAGATGCCGGACCCCACGAAGATGGACCG
>NZ_CALNBI010000424.1 GCF_937874145.1 uncultured Chitinophaga sp.
GGGTCAGCGAATACACCACATCGTCCGCCGTCATCTTCCTGCCTTTGCCTCCGGGAAAAATGGCGTGGTCGTGGAAATGGACGTGGGTATGCAGATGGAAGATATATTCTTTCCTGTCGGCCGAGACCTCCCAGCTTTTCGCGAGCGATGGGCGGATGTTGAGGGAACTGTCGGTTTCGACGAGGGTGTTGAATACCTGGCGGACGGCCCACATGATGGCCTGGTTCTTCGCGAAGGCGGGGTCCAGCGTGGGGATGCCGCCTTCCTGGTTGTAGCGGAACACCATTTTCCCGTTGCCGCGGCGCTCGCCGCAGGCATACAAAAGGATCAGCAGGAAGAAAGCGGAATACTTCATAAACAGGACCATCAAGGTAAACAGAATTCCGTGACCAGGCAAGCCCGCGCAACCGCCTGTCAAAAAAAGACCCGGCCTTCTCCCCCAACTGGATTATATTGCCGTTTAAACTTTACCTGTATGATGAGGCTGCTGCCCTTCCTGCTGACGTTGTTCACCGTAAGCAACGCCTATAGCCAGCACAATCAACGCTTTACCCGCCAGGATACCCTGCGCGGCACCCTCGGGCCCGAGCGCACCTGGTGGGACGTGACGTACTACGACCTGTCGATGCGCATCTTCCCCGACACCAAATCCATCGAAGGCACCAACGTGATCCACTACCGCGTTACGGGCGCGCCCAACCGGATGCAGATCGACCTCCAGCAGCCTATGGAGCTGCGGAAAGCCGTCCAGGATGGAAAAGAACTCACGTTCACCCGCGAAGGCAATGCCTTTTTCATCGATATGCCGGCCGATCAACCGAAAGGAAAGATCAAACAAGTCGCCCTTACATTCGGCGGCAAACCCCGCGAAGCGAAGAACGCTCCATGGGACGGCGGCATCGTCTGGAAAACCGATTCCCTGAACCGCCCCTGGATCGCCAGCGCCTGCCAGGGCCTGGGCGCCAGCGTGTTCTGGCCGAATAAAGACCACCAGTCCGAAGAGCCCGACAGCATGCAAATCGCAGTAACCGTACCCGGCGCGCTCACCAATGTTTCCAACGGAAAGCTGCGCTCGGTGAAAGACGGTCCCGATGCCACGCGCACCTTCACCTGGTTCGTCTCCAATCCCATCAACAACTACGACGTGGCGCTGAACATTGGCCATTACGCGCATTTTTCAGATAGCTACAAAGGCGAAGCCGGCAACCTGCCGCTGGACTTCTGGGTACTGGATTACCACCTCGCCGCCGCCAAACAACACTTCGGCGTGGTGAAGCCCATGATGCAATGTTTCGAGCATTGGTTCGGCCCCTACCCTTTCTATGCGGATACCTACAAACTGGTGGAAACGCCGCATCTCGGCATGGAGCACCAGAGCGCCGTGGCTTACGGCAACCAGTACAAAATGGGATACCGCGGCAAAGATCTTTCCGGTTCCGGATGGGGCCTGAAATGGGATTTCATCATCATCCACGAAACCGGCCACGAATGGTTCGGCAACAATATCACCACCAAAGACATCGCCGATATGTGGGTGCATGAATCCTTCACCAACTATTCCGAAACGCTCTTTACCGAATGCCGCTACGGCAAGGAAGCGGGGAACGCTTACCTGCAGGGCATCCGTAAAAACATCGCCAACGATATTCCCATCATCGGCCCCTATGGCGTGAATACCGAAGGTTCCGGCGACATGTACTACAAAGGCGCGAACATGGTGCACACCATCCGCCAGATCATCAATAACGACGAACAGTTCCGCCAGATCCTGCGCGGGCTGAACAAGACCTTCCGGCACCAGACGGTTACCACGCAGCAGGTGGAGGATTTCATCAACAGGAAATCAGGGATCAATTTCGATAAAGTGTACGATCAATACCTCCGCCACACCCAACCGCCCGTGTTTGAGTACAGCATCAGCGGCGGACAACTGAAATACAGATGGGTGGCGGATGTAAAAGGTTTCGACATGCCCATCCGCGTGAGCATGGGAACCGGCAAGCCCGTCATGCTCCAGCCTACGGCAGAGTGGAAATCGATGCCATTGAAAAACGCGTCGAAATTCGGGATCGATCCGAATTTTTATGTGATTCCGAAGAAAGTGCAATAATCGTAGTCATCACTGCGAAAGATATTGCCGTAAGAATTTTCCGGTCTGCGACGCCGGGTGGCCTATCAGGTCATCCGGCGTTCCTGTGAATACCACTGTGCCGCCTTCCCGTCCCGCACCTGGCCCCATGTCGATGATATGATCCGCCTGGCTGATGACTTCCAGGTTGTGTTCTACCACCACGAGCGTATTGCCTTTGCCGACGATGCGCGCGAATATCTCCAGCAACCTGTCTACATCGCTCATATGCAGCCCGGTCGTAGGTTCATCCATAATGAACAGCTGGTTTTCCGCATCCTCCAGCCGCATGGCCAGCTTGATGCGCTGGCGTTCCCCGCCCGACAGCGTGCTGAGCGGCTGCCCGAGGGTGAGATAACCCAAACCCACGTCGCGCAGGCGCTCCAGCATACCGGTGATATCGTGGTAACCGGTAAAATAAGTAACGGCTTCGTCGACCGTTTGCTGCAGCGCTTCGTATATGTTCTTCCCGTTAAAACGGTATGCCAGGGTTTCAGCCGTATATCTCTTTCCGCCGCATTCTTCGCAAATGGTAGTGATGGGATCCATAAAAGCCAGGTCCAGGGTAATTTCCCCAACGCCTTTGCAAACTTTGCATCCGCCTTCCGAATTGCTGCTGAACAGTGCGGCCTTTACCTTGTTGGCCTTCGCGAACAGGCTCCTGATCTCGTCGAAAATACCGGTATAAGTGGCCATATGCGATCGTTTGCTGCCGCTGATGGCCGACTGGCTGATGCGTACGGCTCCCGGCACCTGTTTCGGCAGTACACCGTTGATGAGGCTGCTTTTCCCTGACCCGGCGACGCCTGTTACCACTGTCAAAACACCCGTAGGGATTTCCACCGTAACACTTTTCAGGTTGTGCAATGTTGCGTTCTTGATAACGATGCTGCCAGACGGCTGTCGCGCTGTGCTGCGAAGGGAACGCTCCCTGCTCCAGTAACGCCCGGTAAGGGTTCCCGACACTTTCAGCTCATCCAGCGGTCCTTCAAAAACGATCTTCCCTCCTTCCGTGCCTGCACGCGGGCCGATATCCACGATATGGTCCGCTATGGCGATGACATCCGGGTCGTGTTCTACCACCAGCACCGTATTCCCTTTGTCGCGCAGCTGGAACAGCAGTTGGTTGAGCTGGTGAACGTCGCGGGGATGTAACCCGATACTGGGCTCATCGAGGATGTACGTCATTTCGGAAAGGCTGCTGCCCAGGTGCCTGACCATTTTTATTCTTTGCGATTCCCCGCCCGAAAGGCTGCCTGTATCGCGGTCGAGCGTGAGGTAATGCAGCCCGATAGCCATCATCTGCTGCAACCGCTCCCCGATGGCTTTTACGATGGTAACGGCGCGGGGATCGGTGATGGTGTTGATAAAATTCGCCAAAACAGGGATTTCCATGGCAGCGCAATCCGCAATGTTGTAAGTGCCGATCTTGCAGGAACGCACTTTTTCATTCACTCGCGAACCTTTGCAGGCAGAGCATTCGCCGCGGGTAAGTACTTTTTCGAAATCAGCTTTATGCCTGCCGGTCAGTTCTTTCGAATCCTTCGACAGGTAGCTCCTTTTAAACCGCGGCACGATCCCTTCATAATACTGCTGCGACTGCGGCCAGCAGGGCAACGGATCGGGCAGTTTCAGTCCGTCGGCATACAACAGCTGATGCCATTCGTCCTCCGAATAATCCCGCAGTTTTTTATCCGGGTCGAAGAGGTTGGAACAGATATAACGGCTGAACCGCCACCCGCCTTTGGCGAATGTGGGAAAGAGGATAGCGCCTTCGTTGAGGGATTTGGAGGTATCGAAAAAGAGATCGGTATCGAGGACAGACACCTTCCCCAGCCCGTCGCATTCGGGGCACATGCCGTTGGGATGATTGAAGGAAAAGATGTTGGAATAGCCGATGAAAGGCTCCCCGATGCGGGAGAACAACAGTCGCAGGAGGGTGAAAATGTCTGTAGCCGTGCCTACGGTTGACCGGGCATTGCCACCGATCGGCTTTTGGTCGATGATCACGGCGGGTGATAGGTTCGATAATTCATCCGCCTCTGGCTGGCCGTAGTGCGGCAACCTGTGGCGGATGAATGAAGGAAAGGTTTCATTCAGCTGGCGCTGCGATTCCGCTGCAATGGTATCGAATACCAGCGACGATTTCCCGGATCCGGAAACGCCCGTAAAAACGGTAATCCGGTTCTTGGGGATGCGCAGGGAAATGTTCTTCAGATTATGTTCCCGCGCGCCCTTGATGATGATATGTTCCTTCCGCATGATAATCCCGTTGTTTGGGATACATCACTTCAATTCCCGTACCGTTATCCGGTTCGAACTTTCCATGATCCAGTAATCGCCTTTTACGGTAAGGGTATCTCCCGTTTTGGCGGATTTGTAAGATGCATGATCGGTGAGGTTGGCGTGGGAAATGGTGACGAAGAAACGGCCGTCCTGCTCCGTTTTCAGCAATGCCGTATAGCCGTCCTTCCCCGGCTGTATTTCCATGACAACGCCGGTAACAGTGGTGTCTGGATTGGCGGGGGCTTCCGGCGCAGCCACGTTTTGCGCGGCGGAATCCTGTGCGGCATCCCGGTTTTGCGCGGGCTGGCTGTTGTTGCAGGCCATGGCGAGGGTGATGGCTGCGGCGGCGAGTATCGTTGTATGTTTCATGTATCCGGATTTTAAGCCGGAAAATTACGGAATCCGCTTAACAATGCGGGATAAAAGGAAAAGGCCGCACGATGGATTGTGCGGCCTTTTTTCATGCATATACCGGGGTTGGATCAATCGAGCGTGGGCACGAAAGTGCCGCCCCATTCCTGGTTTTGGATCAGTTTGGGGTTACG
>NZ_CALNBI010000425.1 GCF_937874145.1 uncultured Chitinophaga sp.
CCAGAGGATGACGTGCCGACCGGTCTGGACCTGAGCGGCCTCGAGCTGTGCGTCCAGCCCACGCAGGGCCTCGGTCGAGATGAACCCCGCCGTGTCCGTCGCCCAGCGGGTGGGGGCCTGCGGCGGTGCGAAGGTCGCGTGCGCAAGGGTGGGGGAGAGCAGCAGGAGCGCGAGCCCGAGCGTGGCGGAATGGAGGTCTTCGGTCGTTTTGTAGAATGTCTGCGGAGTGATGCTGCCTTTTGGATCTTCTTCCAGGAACTTGCCGCACGATGCCATGGCAACCGCCGAAACCGTTGCCGCTATTACGAATTTTTTCATGTTTGAATGTTTTTGCATATGGATCAGAAGCTCAGGTTCAGGCGGACGGAGAGCGTTTTCGGAGAAGGATAAGCGCCAAGGTCAATGCCCGCATCGGCGTCACTGCCCGCGGCGGTAGACGTGGCTTCGGGGTCAAAACCTTTGTAACGGGTCAGGGTATACAGATTCTGCCCGCTAACCGTCAGCTTCGCTTGTCCGTATTTCAGGACTTTCTTGCTGAACACGTACGAAAGACTGATGTTTTTCAGCCGCGCATACGACGCGTCCTGTAAAAACTGCGTGGATTCTATGTAGCGCTTGCTTTTGCTGGCGGGGTCCGCCCACAGCGAGCCCGTATTTTTCGGCGACCAGTAATTAGCTGCGGCTGCCAGCGTAGGATAGGCCACATCGCTGGTAGGAATGGCCGCTGCCGCGTAAGTAGCGTTGAACACCTGGTGCCCGCCTGCGCCCTGCACGAACACATTCAATTCGAAATTTTTATACCGCAGGTCGTTGCTGAAACCCCATTGTACAGTGGGGGTAGCGTTGCCAGCGATGATCATGTCGTCGTACCCAATCTGTTTATTTCCGCTCACATCCCTGTATTTGTAATCCCCGGCCTTGCGGTTCAGCGTGGCGTCGTCGGCATGGTACACGCCTTCCCAGGGAATCAGCCAGAATGCGCCAAGCGGTTCGCCCACTTTAATCACCTGTATGTCTGCATTGAGCAGGCCGCCGCCCATGCGGGCCCTGCGGATCATATCCTGTCCGCCCAGGCTTGCTACTTTATTCCGGTTGAACGCCCCATTCAGCGTGGAAGCCCAACGGAAGTTCTGCCGGTCAATTACAACGGCATCCAGCATCAGCTCCACACCTTTGTTGTTCATCTCGCCGATATTTTTCAGCAACTGTCCCCCTCCATGATATTTATCGATCTGTGTGTAGAGCAGCATGTCGGTGGTATTTTTGAAATAGTAATCCGCCGTGAAGTTGAGCCGCCCGTCAAAAAAGCTCGCGTCCAACCCGATGTCGGACTGGCGTGTGGTTTCCCATTTGATGTCCGGGGTATTGGGATTACCCAGCACATAACCCTGGTAAGAGTTGGCCGTGCCGTAGGAATAGTTCACCGGGCCGAGGAGGCCTAACGTACTGTAAGGTGCGATCGACTGGTTGCCGGTAACGCCCCATCCCGCCCGCAGTTTCAGTGCGGAGAAAACACCGAAATTTTTCATGAAATTTTCTTCTGCAAGATTCCAGCCCACGCTGGCGGAAGGGAAGTTGCTCCATTTGTTGTTACCCTGGAATTTGGAGGACCCGTCGCGGCGCATCGTTACGGTGGCGAGGTATTTCCCTTTGTAACTGTAGCTTGCCCGCCCCATGAACGACAGCAATGCCCAGCGCGAATAAGCGGAAGAAATACTTTGCGCCGCATTCAGGCCGAGATTGTAATAACCGTTGGTGGTGCTGCTGAGCCCGGCACCGCTGGCGTTAAAACCCTGGGAAGTGTTCACAGTGCTTTCTTCCATAGCCGTAACGGTAACATGATGTTCGTCGAACGAGCGGTCCAGTGTAAGTACATTGCTGTTCTGGAACGTATAGCCCTCTGACTGCGACTGGGCGGATTTCATATTGCCGGGAGAGATCCAGTTGTTGGCCAGGGACGCGGAGCGCGAAATGTTCATGTCCAATCCTGCATTGGAAGTGAACGTGAGCCAGTCGGTAATCCTGTATCTGAGGAAACCGTTCAGCACGGCGACATTGACGAAGCTGTTATTGTCACTTTCCATGCTGTTCATATACGGGTTGACCCAGATCGGAGAAATGCCGTTCCGGTTGTATTGTTTCGATGCTTCATTGTCGTACACCGGCTCCGTAGGCGCCCATGCTATGGAAGCCATTACAGGATTGTCTTTCGAAGCAGATACTCCATTGTTGTGAGAATTGATGCGCTGCGCGGATAGATTTACCCCTACGGATATACGATCCGTGATCTTTGCTTCCAGGTTGGTCCGCAAGCCAAAACGTTTTTGCCAGGTGTTGATGAGCAGGCCCTGCTGGTCGGTATAGAAGGCGGAGATGAAGTACTTTGCTTTTTCGTTGCCGCCGCTGACAGACAGTTGCTGGTTGTGCTTAGCGGCATTATCAAAAAGCAGCCCCTGCCAGTCAGTGGTTTTGCCCGCGTAGGACTCGGGATTGGGGATGACGCTGGTGCCGGCGGCCAGATTCGCCATCCTTGCATAGGTTGGCGCATCCATGAGATCGTAGCGTTTCATGGGCTTGTTGAAGCTGGCGAAACCATTGTACTCCACTTTCGCTTCGCCGGTTTTCCCTTTTTTCGTTGTGATAATTACTACGCCATTCGCGCCGCGGGAACCATATACTGCTGTGGCCGAGGCGTCTTTCAATACGTCCATCGACTCGATGTCGTTAATGTTGATGTCCTGCAATCCGGTACTTCCGAGTGCGATTCCGTCGACTACATACAGCGGTTCGTTGCCCGCGCTGACGGAGTTGGCGCCGCGGATGCGAATTTTGGCCTGTCCGCCCGGGGCTCCCGTGCCCTGTGTCACGGAAACGCCCGCCACCCTGCCTTGCAGGGCGGCGGAAGCGTTCAGTACAGGTTGATCTTTATAGACATCCGATTTCAGCGTAGCGATGGCGCCGGTTAGGTCTTTTCGCTTTTGAGTGCCATATCCGACAACTGCCACACCTTCCAGCACCTTCACATCAGGTTCCATTTCAATACTAATGTTGGTTTGCTGGTCTACCATATGGGCAATTTGCCGGAATCCCATCAGGTTGAAGAGGAGAGTGGCCCCACGGGAGGCCGGGATGGAGAATCGGCCCTCGCCGTCGGTTTGCGTGGCGGTTTGCGTACCCTGTACCCTGACGACCACACCCGGCAGGGCACTGCCGTCAGCAGTAACCTTTCCTGTAGTCAGTTGCTGCGCCCAAACGGCTCCTCCCGGCAGCAGTACCATCAGCATGAATAAGACATGACGGCGCAGCCGGCCCGGGCGGCCGGGCACGTGAAATTGATGAATCATAATAGTTGTGTATCTGAATTGTTAGAAAAAAGCCCGGATGAACATTCGGGATTATTGTTTGACGAATCTGAATTTCTGTTCATTACCCGTTGTTGGCGCGTCGATCTGGATGCGCGTACCGTTCGCCACGCTTCCGTTTGCCACTTCGAGTTGCTTTGACGGAGCATTAGCCGGAGCAAGCACATAATTGTCATTCCCTACACTTTTGATCTGCCAGCGCTGTGCCGGGGTAGCGTTGTCGTCGTACAGCTGGATTTTTGTGCCGTTGGCCGTGGCGGCATTCGTAACGTCGAATGTTTTGGTCAGGGCGTGCATCGGGTGCAGCTTGTAATATCCGCCGCCAGTGTTGGTCAGTTTCCATTGCTGGTTAAGGGTTGACGGTGTGTTGTTGGGCCATAGGATCACCCAGGTGCCGTTGGCTGTTCCATTGGCATTCACGTCAATCAGGCTGGTGTTGTTGAGAGCGGAGAAAATCTTGTAAGTCGCACCAGACTCAAACTCCGGTTGTTTGTACACTCTTACGTAATCCACTTCCATCCAGAACGGGAGGTCGGCGTTATTAATGGCGCCCGGCCACCCGGCGCCGCCCGACTGGTTGAGGATGATGTAAAACGGTTTGTCGTAGGGCCATTGTGCAGATGTGGCGTTGGCCGGTTTGTTGTAAGTGTAGCGCAACACGCCGTTAACAGAGAATTTGATGGCGGTGGGACTCCATTCCATCGTGTAGGTATTAAAGTCGGATGTGTTGTAGGCCGTGCTGCTGGTAGCCGAACTGCCACCGCCGGAACCGGTTACCGCGCCATTGTGAACCGTTTGATGCACCACATTTTCATAATTCACATGTTCCATGATATCGATTTCGCCGCTGTTGGGCCAGTCGCCGTAGGTAACGGGCGTTTCCGGCATCATCCAGATAGCAGGCCAGGAGCCCTGACCCTGTTTGAACTTCGCCCTTACTTCCACTCTTCCATAGGTGAAACTGAATTTTGAGGAGGTCTGAATACCGCCGGAGTGATAAGGAACGTTGTCCCCGGCGATCACCGCATTATCCATCCGCAGTACGAGGTTGCCGCCTGTTTGGGAAGCATAGGCAGGGGTGGAAGTGAGGTATTTGGCCCAGGCGGGGCTCCATCGCGTGCAATGTTCCCATTTGGCCGTGTCGAAGTTGCCGGCGGTGGTGAATTCATCCGAGAAGATCAGCTGCCAGGCCGTGTCGATAGCGTTAACAGACGCAGCGGAAACCAGGGACAATTCCCCGGCTTTTAGCTGCGGGGATGTTTCCGGCTTGGCACAAGATAAGGCGGCGGAGATGCCGAACAGCAGTACATAAACTTTCATAACATTTGGTTTTAAGAAGTTGAGTGAAATGGAACCGGTTCGTGGAGAGGGCTAAAATAGCAGCGTTTTGCCGGAGCGACGGGGGGCAGAATCATAAGAAAAGGGGGTAAATCTTGTAATTTCATTCAAATAAGTACGACATAATAATTAATTTAACTCCTGGAAGTCCAACGTTATGGGAAAACGCTTTATGATACGGGTAGCCGGATGGTTGCTCATGTTAACTTGTTCAGGGGTTCGGGCAGCTGACGTTCCCCCCGTATTTTACCTGGGCATCGAGCACGGGTTGTCCAACAACGAAGTGAATTGTATATACCAGTCCCGCAACGGATATTTTTGGGTAGGTACTTTCGACGGTCTGAACCGGTATGACGGCTATGGTTTCCGCGTATACCGGCAAAGGATCGGCGACCCCGGTTCGCTCGTC
>NZ_CALNBI010000426.1 GCF_937874145.1 uncultured Chitinophaga sp.
CCGGCAACATCGGGAACGCATCCCTTTCCCCCGAAAATGCCTTCCAGGGCGAACTGGGGCTGAAATACATCCGCCACAGCTTCACCTTCAACGCGAGCTACTTTTACCGCGACATCAGCCGCTTCATCGACTGGACGCGCAACGTGGACACGGAGCCCTGGCAGAGCCACAATGTAGGCAGCCTGCTCACCAAAGGCATCAACATGCGCTCGAACTACAGCGCATCGCTTTCCGCCAGCACGCGCCTCAACGTAAACCTGGCGTATTCTTACCTGGATGCGGAGTTCAGCGACATCAACCCTGACATCAAATCCAAATACCTCATCGCCGCGCTGAAGCACCAGGTTACCAATACGATCGACCTGCAGCACAGAGGCTTCAGCGCGCTGTTCGCCACCCGCTTCAACGAGCGGACCACCGGCAAAGCGTACTGGATCAACGATTGCAGGATCAGCCAGAAAGTAAAGCAATTCACCGTGTACCTCGATGCGCAGAACATCTTCAACACCACGTATTTCGAGATCGGCTCCATTCCCCTGCCCGCCCGCTGGGTGAGCCTGGGCGTGAAATTCACGACGATTTAACCATCATCTGTATAATTTAAAAAGCCCGCTATCCGATGGTAGCGGGCTTTTTCGTGTATGCGTAAAAGTTACGGCCAGATCCCCCGGACCTTCGACACTTCCAGCGAAAGGACCGTGATATTGTTTCCCCAGAACCGGAATCCTTCCTTGTTCGCAGCGTCGTGTTTCCGTTCCATTGAATACGAAAACGCGCCGCCGTCGATAAACACTTCCACGGAGGAACGGTCGAGGTAGATTTCGGCGGTCAGTTCCATGCTGGCGGGGTCTTGCGGCGAATAGAACATGCCGTTCAGCATATTGAAATTGAGATCGTAATGAACGAGCCGCTGGCCGAATAAGCTAAGGCCCGCATCCGTGGCGTGCGACAGGCGGATCGTGGTTTTGATGTACAACTTATCCTCCTGGTTGAATGTAGCAAGTTTCTCGCTGGCATCGTTGGCGGAAAGGTTCGTCCATTTCCCGGCGGGCTCCAGCAGCTGTGCTACCTCCTTCACCGGGCGGCTGAACAGGCGGGGGCCGTCTTTGGTGGTGCGCAACGTCAGCTCGGTGGGCAGCAGCATCATGTTGTTGAAGGGCATGCCCTGCTGAGCGATACGCCCCCACCCGATCTGGATACGCCGGCCGTCGGCCGCGGGGATGTTGCTGAAAGTTTGCGCGGCGTAAATGGAACCTGCGGAGAAGTAGTATTTCCCTTGCTCGGGCGTAAACGTTTTGCCAT
>NZ_CALNBI010000427.1 GCF_937874145.1 uncultured Chitinophaga sp.
CTTCCACCGGCAAAGTCATCGACGAAAAAACCGGGGTGGAAGATGAAGTGCTCATGTACAACTCCAGCCCCCTGCTGTATGTAATGGTGAACGCCGTGCAGGAGTTGGCCAACCGCGTACAGGACCTGGAAAAAAGACTCGCGGCGCTCGAAGGAAAAAAATAACCCATGGAACCGATCATCCAAATACCGGCCGGTCCGCCGCCCATGAAAGGGCAGGACTTTAACCTGCTGCGGGCGGAAGGGCTTACCGTACTGCAGGCCGCCGCCGGCGCCAGCTGGACGAACCACAACCTCAGCGATCCCGGCATCACGCTGCTGGAAGCCTGTTGCTACGCGCTCACGGAAGTAGGGCTCAAGGCAGGCATTCCCATGCGCGACCTCCTGGCCAGCGACGCGGACGGGATGGCGCAGGAAAGTCCTACCCCGGGTGTAGTGCTGCCCATGGCGCCGCTTACGGCCAACGACTTCCGGAAATCCCTCATCGACCATCCGCTTGTGCGGAATGCGTGGGTTTTCCCGATAGACGCGACGTATGGCGGGCAGCTGAAAGTGTTGCTGGAGTTCGAAGACAAGCAGCTCAACAACAACACCTTCAATGTGCAGTTGAACGTAGATGTGAGTACGCCGCCGGACCCGCCGTTGCTGGTAAACATCTCTGCGGATATTGCGCTCCCCTTCTGGGACGAGTCCGCAGCGCGGCCCTTCAGTGCCGACGTGCAGCTGCAAACCGTCACCTTCCACGACCTGGGAGGCGGCCGAAAGTTGAATGGCTTCCATGTGAGAGGGCCAGGAACTGCGGGTTCAGCAACCCGTCTTTGGTGTTGTAGCGCAGGTGGTTGCCGTCCAGGGTGATGACCTGCCCGCCCGCGGCTTCCACCACGGAACTGGTGGTGGTGGCGCAGATCAATACGCCGCTGGAAGATCCTTTGCAGCAAACGCCTAAAGTGCTGCAGGCGTTGCAGGCGCATATCGCCACGCTCGGCGATAATTCCCCGGCAGATACATCGCTGCTCAAAGCATATAACCGATGGGTGATATCCGCAGCCGCGGCGGTGCGCAGCGTGGAAATGTACATGCGCGGGTACCGCAACCTTTGTGAGCGCTTCGCCTTTTTTCAACCCGTACGATTGCAGGAAGTCGCCATTTCTGCAGGGATCGAGATCAATGCGGGCGTGGCGCCGGAAGAGCTGCTCGCGTCCATTCTTTTCAACATCGACCAGCACATCACGCCGGTGGCGGTGATCCGGGGAATGTCGGAAATGGGGGATGACATAGCGGTGGACAAACTGTTTGAAGGGCCGCCGTTGCACGGGGGATTCCTGCCAGACGAAACGCTCGTAGCCACCAATCTATCCGAACGTATTTTTACTTCCGACATCCTGCGCATCATCCTTCGCCACCGCAATGCGGGCAACGAAGACGTGAACTTCCGTGAAGATGTGAACAGCCGCCGCATCGTTTCAGTCAGAACGCTCGGCCTGTCGCTGTACATCGATAACCGCATTGTTACCGACAGCGCCCGCGATACCCTGTGCCTTTCCAACAGCCAGCAACACATCCCCCATCTGAGCTATTCGAAATCACGGATCACCTTATTCCGGAACGGCATTCCCGTTCCGTACGACTGGGCACAGGTGTTGCTGCGCGTGGCGCAATTGAAAGATGAATGGCTGAACGGCAGTTTGGGTACCGGCGACGATCTGGCGCTGCCCGTGGCCGAAAGCATTCCCGTTTCGGATTACTATCCCATCCAGGAAGACCTGCCGCTCGTTTATGGCGTGGGTTCCGCGGGGTTGCCCGAATCGGCTACCATTGCCAGGAGGGCGCAGGCGTTGCAGTTGCAGGGATATATGTTATTCTTTGAACAGCTGACGGCGGGTTTGACCAGCCAGCTCGGCCATCTCAACTCGTTTTTCTCCGCCAGTGCCGACATCGACCGCACGATTTTTAACCAACCCCTTCCACAGCTGCCGCAGGCGCAGTTGCTGTTTGGTGATGGGTACGAAAACGCGCTCCGCACTTCGGCGGAAACGCCGTTGCAATTCCAGCAGCGCAGGAACAGGGTGCTGAACCATTTGCTGGCCACGTTCGGCGAAAACATGAACGATACCTCGGGGTTTGCTTTCCATGAAGCGTTGCAGCCCGATGCGTCCACACCCGTGCTGTTGCCCGATCTGCTGGCGCATCAGCAGGCGCAGATGGAGAAAGCTTCGTTGCAATTGATCCGGGAGAAATCGGCGTTTTACTATGCTTTGCCGGCATTGAGCCGTCACCGTGCGCAATCGTTCGGCAACCCGGCCTGGATGGAAAACTGGCTGGTGGAAATTACGCTGGCAAACGGCGAATACAACTGGACGATCCTGAGCCCCGGCGGGCAGCCGCTGTTGCGGGGGTACACCGGAGAAGAGCTGCCGGATCAGGCACAGGCCCGCGAAACGGCCATGAAGTCCATGTTGCAGGCGGCCGCCGCCATGAGCCTGGGGCGTTATCCCGAAGGGTTTATAACAGGTTTCGACGGCGTTGAATTTTACCTGGAGCTCCGCGAGCACCCGGACGCACCGCCGTACGGGCGTTCTGTGGCTACATATGCCGACGCAGCGGCGGTGAACCTGGGGCTGACGCAGATCACGGCGTTCATCCGCAGCCATTGGCAGCGTTTTGCCATTACACCGCTGGAAAGAAAGTTGAATCATTTACTGGAAATCCCCGTGCAGGAGAAGCGCGCGCTGCAGTCGATGCTCACGGATTATTTTGAAATATTCGACGAACCGCCGCCGATTCGGAAGAAATTCAGGTTGTATGAAGGCGGGTCTTTCACCGGTGATGTGTTGCTGGTGAGCGACAGCGGTTATACCGGCGCTACCGATCCCGAGGCGCTGGCAGCGGTGGATGCAGGTATCGCGTTGCTGTTGAAGAAGGGCATGAAGATGGAAAACTTCCGCATCGTGCCCGAAGGCAATGCGTTCAGGGTGCAGCTGATGCAGTCGGCTGGCGTGGGTATCGCTTCTTCGCCGGGCACTTTCCCTTCGCAGGAAGCGGCGAAGGCGGAGATCCGCCGTACCTGGCTGATGCTGAACCGGTTTTTCAGCGGCGAAGGG
>NZ_CALNBI010000428.1 GCF_937874145.1 uncultured Chitinophaga sp.
TCGGTGCCATCGAGGGCTTTCATCGCCTTGTCGTTCTGTGATTCGAAATCTACTACCTGGTCGCAACCGGGCATCCATTTGAGGAAATCGGGGAAATTGGTGGGCGAAATGACGGTTACGTCGTGCCCTTTCCGGCGGAGATAATGAAACATGGCCAGCGAAGAGCCCATGGCGTCGGCATCGGGTTTCTGATGCATGGTGATGACCACCTTCTTGGGGCTTTCCAGCAGTGGCTTGATATCCTCGATCGGCTTCATTCCTAAAATGATGATTAGTAAAGGTTGTAGCCGCTTAAAAGCGGTTATTTTCGTTTAAGCAAATGAAGTGCGAAGTTCACCATTTGAGCCAGAATTTCAAAATTTTTTACGGGTAATCAAAATGTGATTACTTTTGCGGCGCAAAACGGCATTACTCACGTATAACGACCAATTACCAATATGAGCAACAAAACTTTCACCATGATCAAGCCCGACGCTGTGGCAAACGGGCACATCGGCGGCATCCTGGACAAGATCTGCGCGGCAGGTTTTCGCATTGTAGCGATGAAACAACTCCGTCTTTCCGCTGAGAAAGCCGGCGAATTCTACGCAGTGCATAAAGAGCGCCCCTTCTACGGCGAGCTGGTTGAGTTCATGAGCAGCGGCCACATCGTGGCGGCGATCCTGGAAAAAGACAACGCTGTGGAAGATTTCCGCAAGCTGATCGGCGCTACCAACCCCGCGCAGGCAGAGGAAGGCACCATCCGCAAGATCTACGCAGAATCCATCGGCCGTAACGCCGTTCACGGTTCCGACTCCGATGAGAACGCAGCTATCGAAGGCAATTTCTTCTTCTCCGGCCTGGAGAAGTTTTAATCCGTTCCCGGAATAACTGGAAAAGGCGGTACCACGGTACCGCCTTTCTGTTTTTTATCGCTACGCTCCGCGCCTATTCCCCGATTATCGTGGTCTGGAAGGTGCCTTCGTAATGGACGGTGCTCTTCAGCAAAGGGTACTTCCCTCCTTTCTCCACCACAAATTTCCCCGTCACAAGCCCGTCGATCGCTCCCATGCTGGTGATCGTAACGGCGCCAGGGCTCGCCCGCAACACATCACCGGCCAACCAGGTCTGTCCGTAATTGGCGTCGTTGTGAAATAAAGATATTACCGCCTTATCTGCTCTCGGCTCAATGCTGAATCCATGCGAACCAACGCCGAATGGCCACGAAATAACAAGGGCCGTCGCCTGTGGACTGTACGTGGTCGACAATTGGTAGAAGTCGCCCACCTTTCCAACAGGATTCGCCGGCAAAGTAATTTCATCACCGCCATCAATGCTGATTTTCAGGAATCCTTCCATCGTCCTGATCTCCGCGTTCAGCTTCACCGTTTCAGGTTTGCCCAGCGCGCGGTATACTTCCACCGATATCGTGGCTTTGTTCTGCCCGGCCGTCACTTTGGGCGGCGCAACGTACCGGTTAATGGCGCCGGTGCCGGTGAGCGCGCCCGGGCCTGTCACCTTCCAGCTTTTGATGAAGCGGGAATCGGCCGGCAGGTTGGCTTTGATGGGTTGTTCCTTCGTCAGCGGCGCGAGGAATTCATCCGCCAGTATGAGTCTGATGACTGTGGAACCGCCGGGGTTCACCACGGGGTGGTCTACTTCCAGGCGCACGGGGGTAAACAAGGTCCAGTCGCTGAAGTGATCGGTTAGCACGGTCGCGGTCCTGTTGTCGGTGTTGACCGTCGCCGGTTTGGCCATCCACACGCCCTTCGCATCCTGGTAAGCAATGCGCATGGCTTCCGGGGGGTACGCAATGGAATCTGCACGGAAATACTGGAAAGTGAGCGACACCGGCTTGGTGAACCGTACGCCTTCGGGCTTCAACCTGTAACCGCGGCCAACGCCCAGGGGATTCTGGGAGGCGATCCGTTCGATGGAAACAGTCTGGTCGGCGGTGAAGGCGCCCGCGGGAATGGTGATTTTCAATTGCCCGTCGGCCGAGGAAAGCGTTCCTCCGGCTGCGCCAATAACGGCGGAAGCGGCAGGCGTGCCGTCGGGAGCGCCTACGGGTGTGGGAGTTCCGGTTGCCGGGGCGGGATCCGGCGGACCGTCGTTACCGGAATCGCTTTTGCTGCAGCCGGCGGTAATGGCCAAAGCCAGCAGCATCAATCTGAATGCGTGCATATGATGGGGTTTGAAGTTGCATGGTTTCCGGTTAAACCGGTGAAGATGCAAATGTATCCCCGCGTCATAGCACTATCCAGCAAAAAAGAACCATCGGTGCAACCGGCGGAATGACCGGCAGCACCGATGGAATGAATGGGTTTAGCTTATTTCAGTTCGACCGCCAGACGCTGAAACGCCCTTCGATTTTGCGCGTTTGGGTCATATCGCTATGCAGGCCGGCTTTCTGGATGATGAAGGTGCCTTCCAGGAATTTGTCGGTGGCGCCAACGTCGGAGATGTTGATCGAACCCGGACTGACAATCGGAACGTTGGAACCGCGTACCATGTAGTAGCAGCCGTAATTGTCCGTGCCATCTGCAAAGATGACCATGTTATCGTCGTTAAAATTGAAATTGCCGATGTCCCCTTTCCAGTAAATGCTGACTCCTTTTTTGTTAGTCCGGTCCACATACGAAACCACGCTCCAAAGCTCGTCCAGCTTTACCGCATGTTTCGCCTGTAAAGCTATCCAGCTGCCATCGTTGACCCTGACTTCCATGTAACCTGCTGTGGTCAGTATTTCGCCGACCATCAGGTATTTCTTCCCGTTTTTGGGATTTAATTCCAGGGTCAGCGTGGCGGGGTTTTGCGGCGGTTTGAGAACAGATCCGGGAGCGGTGTATGTACCTTCTGCCCCTTCATGTTCGAATTTCCCGGCACCGGTCAACCGCCAGCTTTTCACATATTTGTCTGCGGCTAGTATTCTTTTTTTGATGGGTTGTCCTGCCGGTGTAAGTGGCGCGAGCATATCGTCGTCGCAGAATGCCGACACGTTAGTAGATGTGAACAAGGGCAGGGTATCTCTGGTGATGACCATATCGAGCGCATTGAAAAGCGCCCAGTCGGAGAAGTGGGTGGTGTTGACGGTGATGGTCCTGGCTGTAGTATTTCTCTCCACCGGCAAAGCGATCCACACGCCCTTTTCGTTCTGGTAAGCGATGCCTATAACTTCTTCGTGAGTGCCTTTCAGATTTGTGGCGTCATAAGGGAACGTAATCTGGACGGGCTTGTTGAAGCGCTGTCCGTGAGGGGTAAGCCGGTAAGCATGCTGGTTGCCGAGCGGATTGGTGTTGCTGATACGCTGGATGCCGATGGTGACGTTATTGGACAGTACGCCGGGGGGCACGGTGACTTTGACTTTCCCGTCGGCGCTGGCGATTTCGCCGCCGGCGGCCCCGATGGCTTTTTCAGTACCGGGCGATCCGTCGGGTTTCCCGGCTTCGGTGACTTCGCCGCTGCCGTCCGGTTCCTCCTGGGGCGTGGGGGCGCCGGGCCCTCCCCTGTCTCCGGGAGTATTGCTTTTGCTGCAGCCTGCCAGGATGGCGGCGCAACAGATCAGGAAAGAGAAGAATGCTGTACGCATAAGTGTATTGCTGGTTTTGGGGGTCGCCAAATGTTAGTATGCAGGGATAAAATTAGTGGCGGGAAGGAAGGGCGCAACGTTAACCGGGGCTAACTGACGGTTGGCCGCTTCGATCTGTATGGCAGAGGCCTTGAAATGGGAAGGGAGCTGCTGAAATGAAAAAAGGCCCCCCATGCGGGAGGCCTTTCAAACCAATCTTAAAAATAAAAACTATTCGAGTTCCACCACCAGGTCGTCCTGCTGCACCATGGTGCCTTCGCGGAGGTGGATGGATTTCACTTTTGTATCACGTGTAGCCGTCACGGTAGTTTCCATCTTCATGGCTTCGATGATGAACAGCGGGGTGTTGGCGCCGATGCTGTCGCCGGCTTTCACCAGTACTTTCGACAGTTTCCCCTGCAGCGGGGCGCCTACTTCCAGTTCCGGGTTGCTGACCTTCTTGTTGGAAGGTACTTCGCTTTTCACGGCGCGGTCGCGCACCTGCACGCGGCGGGTGTAACCGTTCAGTTCGAATACCACGGTACGCATGCCGCTTTCGTCGGCAGGCAGTACGTAGAGGAGTTTTACGATGATGGTCTTGCCCTGGCCGAGGGTGATGAGGATTTCCTCGCCGAGCTTCAGTCCGTAGAAGAAAGCCGGTGTGGGGATGGCTTCCACGTTACCGAATGTTTGCGCATGCTGATAGTACTCTTCGAATACTTTCGGGAACATGTGGTAGCTGAGGTAATCGAGGAATTCGGCCAGCGGGTATTTCAGCTGGAAGGCGGCGAAGTCCTTATCGAAATCGACCGGTGCGAGATGGGCGTTGGGTTTGCCGTTGAGGGGCTGCTGGCCTTTGAGCACGATCTTCTGCATTTTTTCCGGGAACCCGCCGTACGGTTGTCCGATTTCCCCTTTGAAGAAGCCCTGTACGCTGGCGGGGAACGCCAGGTTGCGGGATTCGTCGAGCACATCGGAGGCGGTGAGGCCGTTGGCGGTCATGAACAGCGCCATATCGCCCACTACTTTGGAGCTGGGGGTCACTTTCACGATATCGCCGAACAGGTCGTTCACCACGGCGTAGTTGTGCTTAATGGTTTCCAGTTTATCGCCCAGCCCGAGGGATTCGGCCTGCTGGCGGAGGTTGGAATACTGGCCGCCGGGGATTTCATTTTGGTATACCTGCGCGGTACCGGCCTTCATGTCTGATTCGAAGGGGTAATAGTATTCGCGCACGTCTTCCCAGTAGTTGCTGTATTCGTTGAGGGAAGGAAGGTTCATGAACTGGCTGCGTTCATGGCCTTCGAGGATCGCCGCCATGGCGTTGAGGTTGGGCTGCGAGGTGAGCCCGCTCAGGGATGCGATGGCGCAATCCACGGCGTTCACGCCTGCTTCAATGGCTTTCAGGTAAGTGGCAGCCTGCACCGAAGCGGTGTCGTGTGTATGGAGCACGATCGGGAGTTTCACCGCGTCTTTCAGGGCGCCTACCAATACGGTGGCGGCCTGCGGCTTGAGGAGGCCGGCCATGTCTTTGATGCAGAGCATGTGGGCGCCGGCGTCTTCCAGGCGTTTGGCGAGGGAAACGTAATAGTCGAGCGTGTATTTCTTATTGTCTTTATGCAGGATATCGCCCGTGTAGCTGATGGCGGCCTGTGCCAGGGAGGTGGTGTTATTGCGCACGAACCCGATGGAAGGCGTCATGGCTTCGATATCGTTGAGCGAATCGAAAATGCGGAAGATATCGATCCCGTTTTCCGCCGCTTTCTCGATGAATTTGGCGATGAGGTTTTCCGGGTAAGCGGAATACCCTACGGCATTGGAGCCCCTGAACAGCATCTGGAGCAGCACGTTGGGCATGGCTTCGCGCATGAGCTGGAGCCTTCTCCAGGGGCATTCGTGCAGGAAGCGCATGGCTACGTCGAAGGTGGCGCCACCCCAGACTTCCATGGAGAAGATCTGCGGGTTGTTGCGGGCATACCCTTCCGCCACGGCGAGAATGTCTTTGGTACGCACCCTCGTGGCCAGGAGGCTCTGATGCGCATCGCGGTAAGTGGTGTCCGTGAAATACACCGGCTTCTCGTTGCGGAGCCACTGCGTGAATGCTTCGCGGCCCATGGATTGCAGCTTGTTGCGCGTACCCTCCGGAACGGGCGCCAGCGGATCGAACGATGGCACGTGCGGTACCCGGAACTTGCGGCCGTCGTGCTTGCCTTTGACGTCCACATGCCCGTTTACCGTCACGTCGGCCAGGTACATGAGCGTTTTGGTGGCGCGGTCGCGGATGGGCGACAGCTTAAACAGCTCCGGATGCTGGTCGATGAAGCCTACCGTGCAGTTTCCTTTGCGGAAAGTATCATGTGTGATTACATTTTCTAAGAAGCGGATGTTGGTTTTCACGCCGCGGATACGGAACTCCTTCAGCGTACGGTGCAGCCTGCCGGCGGCGCCGGAAAGCGTGCGGCCGGAAGCGGTCACTTTCACCAGCATGGAGTCGAAGAAGGGCGAGATTTTCACGCCGGAATAGGCGCTGCCCTCATCCAGCCGGATACCGAAACCGCCCGCGTTGCGGTAAGCGATCACGGTGCCGTAATCAGGGGTGAAGTTGTTCTCGGGATCTTCGGTGGTTACGCGGCACTGGATGGCGAAGCCGTTAAGGCGCACGTCGTCCTGGCTTTTGAGGAAGATCTCGGGGTCCGACAGCTGGTGGCCTTTGGCGATGAGGATCTGCGACCGCACGATATCGATGCCGGTCACTTCCTCGGTCACGGTATGCTCTACCTGGATGCGCGGGTTCACTTCGATGAAGTACACCTTGTTCTGGCGGTCTACCAGGAACTCGACGGTGCCCACGTTATTATATTTCACCTCACGGGCGAGCGCGAGGGCGTATTTGTATACTTCTTCCCGGGTTTCGACGGGGAGGTTGGGCGATGGCGCGATCTCCACCACTTTCTGGAAACGGCGCTGCACGGAGCAGTCGCGTTCGTAGAGGTGAACGATGTTGCCGTAGTTGTCGCCCATCAGCTGTACTTCGATGTGCTTGGGTTCTTCGATGAACTTTTCGATGAAGATGGTATCATCGCCGAAGGCTTTGCCGGCTTCGCCGCGGGCTTCGAGGAAGGAGCGCTCGAGCTGGGATTCATCGCGCACTACGCGCATCCCGCGCCCGCCGCCGCCGGAAGCGGCTTTCAGGATCACTGGGAGGCCGATGCGGAGGGCTTCCTGCTTCACGGTGGCGACATCTTCCAGTTTCACCTGGCTGTCTTCGATCAGGGGCACGTTCACGCGGCGCGCCAGTGTTTTGGCGGCTACCTTGTCGCCCAGCTGGGCCATTACCTCCGGATCGGGGCCCACGAAAATGATCCCCTCTTCCCGGCACCTGCGGGCGAAGGTCACGTTCTCACTGAGGAAGCCGTATCCCGGGTGAATGGCGTCTACCCCCTGGGACTTGGCCAGGTGGATGATTGCTTCCACGTCGAGGTAAGGTTTCAGCGGGTCGTCGTCCTTCCCGATCTGGTAGGCTTCGTCTGCCTTGTAACGGTGAAGCGAATAGCGGTCCTCGTAAGTAAAGATCGCTACGGTCCTGATCCGTAATTCCGATGCTGCCCTTAAAATCCGGACGGCGATTTCGCCGCGGTTGGCCACTAACAGCTTGTGTATCCTTTTTAGCGATGAATCAGACATAACTGTGGTTAGTTCAGACAATCAATTTAACATTTATGCGAAAAATCAGCGGGTATAAAAGTAGTAAAAGAATGTATTTTTTCTTTGTTTATTTCTAAACTTTCTGACGAATTTGTTGATTTTTTTCAAAGTAAATGGGCTTTGAAATGGATTTATCCAATATCAGAGCTTAAATGATGAATTAAATTAATGCGTGTGGATAGTTTGGAATCATTCCCATATTTTTACGGATATGTGGGAAGCATCGGTCAACGGGTTCAGGGTCCATCTGCGGATGGAACGTTCTTTATCGCAACATACCATCGAGGCGTATGAGCGGGACGTGCGGGTGCTGACGCGGTACCTGGTGCAGGCGGGCAAACCTGTTGGACCGGAATCCGTGACGCTGGAGGAGCTGGAAGCCTGCGTCCGCTGGGTGGCCGGGCTGGGGATGACCGCCAGCAGCCAGGCGCGGATGATTTCGGGGATACGGACGTTTTTCCGGTACCTCCAGCGGGAAGACCTCATCTCCCACGACCCCGCCCAGCTGCTCGAGGCGCCCAAGACGCCGCGGAAGCTGCCCGACTTCCTCAGCGTGGAAGAAATCGACGCTATTATTGAACAGGTCCCCAATTATGGAACGGAGAAAGATCCCGCCATCATCCAGCGCAACACCGCCCTGCTGGAAACCATGTATTGCTGCGGGCTCCGGGTGAGCGAAGCGGTGGGGCTGCGGCTTTCGCAGCTGCATTTCCACGACGGGTACATCCGGGTGCTGGGTAAAGGCGATAAAGAAAGGCTCGTACCGATCGGCCGTTCGGCGATCGGGCATATCAATACGTACCGGGAGGAATTCCGGCAGTTTGCGCCCATCGCGCGGGGGCATGAAGACATCCTGTTCCTGAACCGCCGGGGCAAGGGGCTCACCCGGGTCATGGTATTCCTTATTATAAAGGAGCTGGCGCGGCTGGCCAATATCAAAAAGAACATCTCCCCGCACACTTTCCGCCATTCCTTCGCCACGCACCTGGTGGAAGGCGGGGCCGACCTCGTGGCCGTGCAGGAAATGCTGGGGCACGAAAGCATCACCACCACGGAAATCTACACGCATCTCAACCGCGAATACCTGCGGGATATGCTGGTGCAGTTCCATCCCGGGTTTCACCGGTAACGGGTTATAAAATTAATTATAGGCTTGGATGGGGTCAACGCCCGGGCGGTCCTGGGACCGTTCCGGGTTGGAGTTATAGGGACTTGTCTGTTATGTCAGAAAGGAAAAAAACAGCTACCCTTGGAGGCATGACTGAGAAACAGGTAGCTGTTGTGTATTTGGGGCTTTCCAACATGGGCTTACTAATAGGTCACATACCGGTCCTTATGCTGGCTGCGTGCTTTTCCGGAGATGAATCCGTTGATCCATCCGGAGAAGGTGCCGGTTTTTCGGGGTTGGGTTGCAGGCCTGGCTTGCAGGTTCTGCCGTGAGCAGTGGGCGATCCGCCGCCGGCCCGGTTTATGGGCCTGTGATCCGTCTTCTTCCAGCACGGGTTCTCCGCGGTCGAAGATTTTGAAGTAGACGTCGGGCGAGTCGTTGATCTCGTAACGGCTTTCGCGGATAATCTGTATCAAGCGGCTACCGGAGAGCATATCGCGGGAGAAGTACAGTTGGTACTTGCCCAGCTCGTTGGTGTATCCGCAGCCCAGCAGTTTGTCGTTGAGCGCGTTGTAAGCTTCGACCCGGACGGTCCGCAGGGCTTCGCCGGTGTCTGCATGGCGGACGGTTCCGGCAACGGCCCATGCGCCGAATTCGCGGCGGATGTTGGACCATTTTTCGGCAGGCACCACGTACGCGAAGGCGGCGAGGTACTTGTCGCGGTCTCTTTTCCAATGGGGCACGAAGGTGCTCAGGTGATACTGGGCCCTTCCTTCTCTTGCGTTGCGTGCGCCGGGCACGCTGTTGAGGCATATGTCGAGTTCCAGCGGTTCGGTGAACAGGTGGATCTCGTCCCAGGACAGGCAGAAGTTGCCGCTGCCATCCAGTTCGGCTTCGGCGAGGAGGCGGTCTGCCTTGGCCCTCACCTGTGTGCCGGGGATCTGTCGCAGATCTTTGAAGATACCGCGGGCCAGAACATCGGGGTCGTGCGGGCCTTCGGGCAGGTAAATCCTGATGCGCGCGTCGGCCAGGGGTTCCATGCACTCCTCACAGATCAACGCAGAGATGTTGCCGATCAATAGGTAACTCATAGCGATTCACTTTTGGACATTACATTTTGGGGTACGCTTTGTTCCTTCCGGTTTGGGGGCACCGGCCGCCCTCTGCATACTAACGAAACAAACTATGGTAGAAAGGCCTTTGATTGCGCCGTCTACATGGTCATTATCCACCTTGCAAAGGTTGACATAAACCATCCCTTAATCAAGCGTTCAATCACGGTAAATACCGAATGCGTACTTCTACGCATTTTTATGAGGGGCCTACGTAAAATATACCCCGCCCGGGGCAGGCTGCCTCCCCTGAAATCCGCAGTGGCGGCAATTATTCCTGATTTTCAAGCCGTATTCCCCGGAAGCAGGCCTGGGATGGAGGGGTTTGACGATTGGGAATTTGTGATAATTTTACCCGCGACTTTTTTTTTCATTATTACTAACTCCTAAATGCTAAACAATGGCAAAATTTTCAAAAGAAACAGGGATCTTTATCGACCTGCAGGCTGCCGGTAAGCTGACGAAAAACTACCGGACCGATCAGCTGGAACGCAAAAAGCACAAAGACCCCGTAATGTCCCAGTTCTTCGGGCTCGACAAATTACAGGAACTGCTGTCGCAGGAAGGTACCGTTGGCCTCCGTATTTATTATGGCCTCGATGTTGACGGCGACGGCAAGGCAGACAAGAAATTCGTGCTTACCGCCACGGACGCTGAAGGCAACGACATCTTCCCCGCACAGACCCGCAGCCTGGAAAAGAAAGCCAGTGCCAACAGCGGAGCGCTGATGACAGATGGTTTCTGCCCCTTCGACTGCCCCAAAATATCAAACCCCCTGAACTCAGATTCTGAGTAATCCCAAAGGATAAAGACTATTACGTGCCGCTGCATCACTATATTTTCTATTTCATGATGGGGATCGAAGTCCTTCTTCTGATCCCCTTCACTTTAAATTACAAGCTGTTCAATAAGGAACAACGGATCATCTACCTGTATGCTATCCATTCGGCCGCCCTCAGCATTGGCGCCGAAGTGCTTGCCCGGATTTTCCGGCATAACCTGGCCTGGCATGCGGTGATGTTCCTGGTTGCATTCTATTTACTTTCCTGGTTTTTCATAACCGTCATCAAAAAGCCCCTTACCCGAAAAATCATTGCCTGGATGGTGCCCGTCGTCACCCTGGCGTTTATCATCGACTTCTTCTGGATCAGCGGCCCCCGCGGCTTCAGTTCCATCTTCGTATCTTTCCGCACTTTCGTGCTCATCGTATATGGCATCCTGTTCTTTATACAGCTCGTGCGCGACAATTCCCTCATCGAACGCTCCATTTACATCACTTCCATCCCCGAATTCTGGTTCAATTCCGGCGTATTCGTCTACCAATGCTGCAACTTCATCTTATATCTCTCTTTTAATTTCCTCCTGCGCGACGAGCCGGGCCCCGAAATCATCAATCTTTTCCGGATAACCCAGGGCCTCGGGTGGATCGCCGGCATAATTCAGGTGATTGTTTTTTATATTGGCCTCCAAAAGATTAAAAGAGCGAGATCATGAACACGCTGCAATTGATCCTGGCGGGTACGATCGTTATGATGAGCCTCGGTATTTTCGTGGTCGTCATGGTGGTGTTGCAACAAAAACAGGTAGTACAGTATAAGCTGACCCTCCGGGAAAAGGATCTCCAGATCCAGAAAGAACGCCTCGTAGCCGTGCTCCAGGGCCAGGAAATCGAACGGAAACGCATCGCCGAAGACCTCCACGACGAGGTCGGCGCCCAGCTGTCCGTCCTCAAACTCAGCCTCAACCACCTACAGCAACTCGCCGGGAACGGGGAAAAGGAAAAACTTAAAGAAACAAAGGAGTTTGCCGATACCA
>NZ_CALNBI010000429.1 GCF_937874145.1 uncultured Chitinophaga sp.
CGAGTGGCTAGGCAGAGGTCTGCAAAACCTCGTACAGCGGTTCGAATCCGCTCGGTACCTCTTCTGAAACCCGCCTTCATGGCGGGTTTTGCTTTTACTGCTAGGCCCGCGCAGTACCGGAAGGCAAATCTTAATCTATATCAATCTATACAGATTGCATGTACACGAAAGTACCTTCCTTCAACACCCAAACCCGCAATTGGTTCTCTGCATGTCAAGCTTTTGGATGCTTTGTTATCCCATATTAATTTTCAAATTGCTAAGAAACAGGTGCTTATAAATAGTGAATAATCAATAGTGAATGATCGCCTTTTTTTATAAAAGAAGCCCGTGCGCTTGCGCGGCACGGGCATTCCCAGGTTCAGCGTAGCATCTGCCATGCTACCCCGCGCCTTCACCAGAAGGCGTTCCTGAAATTATTCATTTCCATTTGTCAAAAGGACAGTCCCCTCATATGTATCCGGAAGCGGGCCCTTACCCATGGCAATAAAAAAGATATTCAGAGGCGTTGTCACTAAAGTAGTAAAGCTTGAGTTCGTGAATACATTCCCCCACCATTGTCCACCTGTGTCTAAATAGTCATCGTTAATCGTATGGGGGCAATTCGCAAAGGCCGTCTGGTTAGCATAAGGAATACCAGGGGCCTGGCCAAGAATGGCAGAATTTTCTTTTAAAACTTTTGACGCCAGGAATACAACTTCATGGTCCTCTGTGCCCTGTGTAAATGTTTGGTCATCCGAAGACTGGAAATCAATGTTTACCAGATTGTGGGCAAATTGCGGTTGAATTATAAGATCAACCTGGCCATCCAGGGTAAATCCAACAATTTTTATCTTCCGTCTGGTGCCCAGCCAGTTTTTTGCCGTGCAGTACATTTGGGCAGTAACAAATCCTCTGATGGTATTGTTGGGTATCTGGATCGCAAACAGCCTGATCCGGCAAGAACCAATTCCATCCCCGCCAATATCTGAAGAGTTCCAGGCTTGATTTCTCACTGCAAAACGTTGTCCATTAGGGATTGCAACTGATGAAATATTCATCACTTCATTGCCTACGCTCATTAAAGTAGTATTTAGCCTGGGGACCGAATCAATTGCAGTTTGCGAGAAGGGGGCATCAAGATCGGGGTCCGAATTTACATGGATGGAATTATCCTTTCCGTTGTAAAACTTAGTTCCGCGGCCTACCAGGTTCAGTACTTCACCTGGAGTTTTGTTGAGGAAGCTCACAATTTGTGATTTCCCAAAATATATAATGTCATTTTCTACCTTCACTATTCCATGGTCGTTTACCAGGCCTGATTCCAACAATCCGGAGCAGTTCAGATTATACACTCCTGGCTGATCGGTTGGAGTAAGGGATGATTTATAGCGTTCAACTATTTTTAAAAAATCGTTATTATCATACTGCTCTTTTTTTGTCACGGAATTATCCAAATGATTAACCGCTGTTTTAAACCGCTCGTACCGGGTGCGCATAGAAGTGAACCCAATCGATTGTTCCCATTTTTCCCGGTCGGAGTTTGTCAGGTTTGATTGCTCCGAAAGCGCGGAAAAGAAGGCTTCATAGTTTTTGAATGTAAGCAGGCCATTTTCTACCTTCATTAGCTGCACTTCCTGATCCGGTACCTTCTCGGGGGAACCAGTGTTGATGTCATGTTTTGAGCAGGAAGCGAAGAAGGTCAAAATCGCTGCTACCAAGGGTACAATGCTAAATTTCATAAATCTGGGATTTGAGTTATTGATCTAATAATTATCCGCATATCAATACCAATACAGCTCAAACACCGGGACACAGAGGTTCGAAGGCCTGCCTGTCGGGGGCGTCAGTTATGCTAAATTGGTTACTATGAAGGACCGATGGGAAGGATGGTATAAGGAGGCGGATCGGTATAAACGCTTATCCGCTTAGTTAAACCAATGCTTTTCTCCTACTACTGCGTGCTAACAAAACTAAAAATCGGGTTCTCAAGGCTCCGTTGGTCAACAAAGTGAAGCGAATCTATAGAAAACAAACAAATAAAAAAAATCTAATTTGTGATTGGGCCATTCAAATCGGCCGGGCGATCAATTTACGACATGGCAGCTGCAACAGTGCGTGGTTTGTGTGTTTGTAAACATAAAAAAAGCCCGATGCGCGGTGCATCGGGCCCTGAAAATTCGGGACGGCGGATCAGAGTTTGCGCAGCCAGATATTCCGGAAGCTCACCAGGTCGCCATGGTCCTGCAAAGCAATGGGCAGATCGCCATGCTTTTCGTAAAAAGGTTTGCCGATGTACAGCGTTTTGCCGAGCAGTTCATAATTGTTCTGCACCAGCACGCCATTATGTATCACGGTAACGCGGGCGGGCGATTCCACGGTGCCGTCGCCTTTAAAGCGGGGAGCCGTGTAAATCACGTCGTATACCTGCCATTCGCCGGGCTGGCGGCAGGCGTTCACGAGGGGAATGCCCTGTTTGTAGAGGCTGCCGGCCTGACCGTTCGCGTACGTCTTGTTGTTATAGTTATCGAGCACCTGCAGTTCGTATTGTTCCTGCAAAAAGATGCCGCTGTTGCCGCGGCCCTGGCCTTCACCTTTCACCACGGAAGGGGAACGCCACTCGATATGCAGCTGGAAGTCGCCGAAGGAAGCCTTTGTTTTGATGCCTCCCTTGCCGGGCGTTACGGTCATGGCGCCGTCTTTGATGGTCCAGGGGGCGGCGCCGCCTTTTTCGGATACCCAGTTGTCGAGGTTTTTGCCGTCGAACAGCACGATAGCATCCGAAGGTGCGCTGGTGCCCGTGCCGGGCGTTACTTTAACGGGCTGCGGTTCCCATACTTCGGTGTCTTGCGGTTTGGCTTCCTGCGCGGAAGCTTGTAATGCGGGCGCGGCGAATGCTGCGCAGAGGAAGAGTTTCGTGATCCGTTGCATGTCGGTTATTTGGGAAGTTTGTAATTGTTATGATATTCGGGTGTGATGAAGGCATTGGCTTTTTTGTTGTCGAATTTGCCTTCGTAAGGGCGGAAGTAAATCCTTTCCCCGGTCCGGAATGCGATGTTGCCCATCTGTGCGTTGATGGCTACGTTGGCACCGGTGCGGATATCGCAATGGAGATCGTCGAGCTTGCGGGACTTGATCACTTCCAGCCAATTTTTTGTATGTTTCTCCAGGCCGTTGTCGTTGGCTTTCTTGCGGGAGATGCTTTCCATCTTGTCCTTCTCTGCGATCACTTCCCAACCTCCGCGGTCGAGTACCAGGGTGCCGTTGTTGCCGATGAAGGCGATGCCATGGTCGCGGCCGTAAGGGCCTCCATTGATGCCGGTAGCGTGCTCCCACTGCATGTTGAACCCGTCGAATTCATAGAGGGCGGTGAGGGTATCGGGTGTTTCGGCGGCATCGTCGGGGTAGGCGAATTTACCGCCTGCGGCTACGATGCTTTTGGGATTGGAAGCCTTCATCCCGTACAGCGCGTAATCGATGAGGTGCACGCCCCAGTCGGTCATCAGGCCGCCGGCATAATCCCAGAACCAACGGAAGTTGAAATGGAATCGGTTGGCGTTGAAGTCGCGCATCTGCGCAGGCCCCAGCCAGGTTTTATAATCCACCCCTGCCGGCGGTTTGGCGTTGTCGGCCACGGCCACGGGTTTCATCCATCCCATATATGCCCACACTTTCACCAGCCTTACTTTACCGAGCTGGCCGGAGTGTACGTAGGCGATGGCGTCGTTGAAGTGGTTCATGCTGCGCTGCCATTGCCCCACCTGCACCACGCGCCCCGTTCTTTCCTGGGCGTTCACCATGGCGCGGCATTCGGCGATCGAGTTGCCGATGGGCTTCTCCACGTATACGTCTTTCCCGGCAGACACGGCGTCGGTCATCTGCAGGCAGTGCCAATGGTCGGGCGTGCCGATCACAACGGCGTCGATATCCCTGCTTTCGAGCAGCTTGCGGTAATCGCCGTAGAGGGCGGGCTTTTTGCCGGTTTTCTTCTCCAGCTCGCCGGCGCGCCTGTTCAGCACGTTTTCGTCGATATCGCACAACGCAACGCAATTGGTTTCAGGGTGTTTGAGGAGGGCGTTCAGGTTGCTCCAGCCCATTCCGTTCACGCCGATCACGGCGATGTTTACTTTATCGCTCGGCGAAAGGGCGCGAAGGGAAGACGGCAATAGGGCAGACCCCGCCAGGAACGCGGAAGTGTTGAACAGGAAGTTCCTTCTGTGCATGTTTTCATGTTTTGACGTGGAAGTAATAATCGAATTATCAGACAAGATAAAAAATTCCCGTTATAGTTCTTCGTCGTCTTCCAGATCTTCCGAAGTGCTGAAATTCATCATAGTCCCCAGCAGGTCCGAGAACCGCGTGGCGTTCTCCATCGACTTTTTGCTGAGCAGCGAATGGGCGGCCAGCCCGTGGAGCACCATTTCCATCATGAGCAGCTGCTCTGGCCGGTTGGCTTGCGGGAAGCGCTTTTCGATCATCTCCGGCAGGCCGGTCACTTTCCGCAGCGCGGCTTCGTATTCCTTGTCCGATGCATCCTGCATGAGCTGCAACGCGTTGCCCGCATCGAACCACTGGATGACTGCCCGGTAGGGATTGAGGTCCTGCCCGCCGGACTTGCGTTTCTTGAAGGTTTCCGGGTTGGGGAAGTATTGGGCGAAGAGGGTGCGCAGGCTTTTGTCGAGCAGGTTGAGCGCCACCTGCAGCGGTCCTTCCTGTTCGCCTTCGTATACCAGTTCGATCTTGCCGGTAATGGCGGGAACGATGCCCTGGAGGTCGCTGATGCGCACGTAGGTGGAGGGCTCGCCGTGGAGAAAGGTCCGCCTTTCCGCCGCGCTCACGGCGTTTTCGAACGCGGCGATGGTCAAACGGGCGGAAACGCCGCTTTTCTTGTCGACATATTCACTTGCCCTGGCTTCGAAAGCCACCTGTTCGATGAGGCGCTTGATGAGGTCGGGCATCGTTACTTTATCCTGCTGCTCGGCATGCACGGCGGCTTCCTGTTCAGTGATGAGCAGGCTATTTTCCAGCGTTTTGGGGTAATGGGTGATGATCTGGCTCTCGATACGGTCTTTCAGCGGTGTCACGATCGAGCCGCGGTTGGTGTAATCTTCCGGGTTGGCGGTGAACACGAAAAGGATATCGAGCGGCATCCTTACCTTGAACCCCCGGATTTGTATATCGCCTTCCTGGAGGATGTTGAACAGCGCCACCTGGATGCGTGCCTGCAGGTCGGGGAGCTCGTTGATGACGAATATCCCCCGGTTCGAACGCGGGATGATCCCGAAATGGATCACGCGCTCGTCGGCATAACTCAGTTTTTCGTTCGCCGCCTTGATGGGGTCCACGTCGCCGATGAGGTCTGCTACCGAAACGTCGGGCGTGGCGAGCTTTTCGCCATACCGCGCTTCGCGGGGCAGCCATTCGATGGGGGTATCGTCGCCCATTTTGGCAACCAGGTCGCGAGCGTAGCGGGAAAGCGGTTCGTAAGGGTGGTCGTTGACTTCCGACCCGGCCACGATGGGCACGAATTCGTCGAGCAGGTCGATCATCTGCCGCGCCATGCGCGTCTTGGCTTGCCCGCGCAGGCCCAGGAACAGGATATTATGGCGGGAAAGCAGGGCTCTTTCGGTGTCGGGGATCACGGTATCGTCGTACCCGATGATGCCGGGGAAAGTGCTTTCTTTGGCTTTGAGCCGTGCGATAAGGTTCTGTCTGATCTCTTCTTTAACGGATTTGTAAGTGTGTCCGCTTTTCTTCAGCGCTCCGAGCGTTTTGATATTTTCCATGTCGTTATAACTTTTTCCTTTTTCCGTTTTCGAAATCGTGGAACAGGAACTGCCCCAGGTTGTCGGTCCCGGAAAAAAATGCTTTACCGTTATTGGTTTCCGTGAATTCGTTGACGAATTGCTGCAGCCAGGGATCTGTGGCTACCATGAATGTGGTGATGGGGATTTTCAGTTTTTTGCATTGGGCCGCGAGGTTGAGGGTCCTGTTCAGGATCTTCCGGTCGAGCCCGAAGCTGTTTTTATAATATTGCTTCCCCTGTTTGAGGCAGGTCGGCTTCCCGTCGGTGATCATGAAGATCTGCTTGTTGGGATTGCGCCTGCGCCGCAGGATGTCCATCGCCAGTTCCAGCCCCGCCACCGTATTGGTATGGAAAGGGCCCACCTGCAGGTACGGGAGGTCCTTGATCTCGATCTGCCAGGCGTCGTTGCCGAAAACGATGATGTCCAGCGTGTCTTTCGGGTAGCGCGTGGTGATGAGCTCGCTCAGCGCCATGGCTACCTTCTTGGCCGGGGTGATCCGGTCTTCCCCGTACAGGATCATGGAATGCGAAATATCGATCATCAGCACGGTGGACGTCTGTGTCTTGAAATCCGTTTCCCGGATCTCCAGATCGTCCTGCTGCATGGAAAATACCTCGATGCCATGATTGATCTGCGCGTTGCGGATGGAAGCCGTCATATCGATCTGTTCCAGCGCGTCGCCGAAGGCGTAAGGCCGGGTTTCGGCATTCTGCTCGTCGCCCTGCCCTGATTTGCGGATATTATGGTCCCCGATGCGGGATTTCTTCAGTTTCCCGAAAATTTCCTCCAACGCCCGCTTTCGGATCGTCTGCTCCGTTTTGGCGGTGATGGATATCGTCCCTTCTTCTTCATTGTCCCGGATATAACCCTTGTCTTTCAGATCCTGTATGAAATCCCCCAGCCCGTATTCCTCGCTGGTGATCTGGAATTCCTTGTCGAGCTCGGTCATCCATTGCAGCGCTTCGGAAACGTCGCCGCTGGTGTACGTCAGCAGCTGGGTAAACACGTCCAGCAGCTTCTCGAAGGATGGCTGCCCATCGTCCGACGGGTTAAAACGGGTAAAAATAAACCCTCTCATAGCCAACTAAATTACGGAAAAACAGAACACGCAATCGTTTGTCATGGCGGTATCACCTGGCGAAATACAACCGTTTGTCCGCAACCGCTTGTAAATCTGAATCATACCGTGTACTTTGTACGCATATAACGGTCATTTTAAAATACACGTCTATGATCTCAATTCGCAAATCGTTGCTGGCGCTGGGTGTTGCCGCAGCGTTGTTCGCCCAACCGGCCCTGGCGCAGAAGAAGGAAGCCAAAATGGGCTGGAAGCTCGGCGCCCAGGCCTATTCTTTCCGGCTCTTCACCCTGTCGGAAGCCCTCGACCGGATCGATTCGGCCCAACTGCAGTATGTGGAATGCTATAACGGGCAGACCATCGGCGGCGGCATCGAAGGTAAAATGGATTTCAAAATGGATGCGGCCCAAAGGCAGCAGGTGAAAGATCTTTTCAAAAAGAAGAAGAAAACCCTCGTAGCTTTCGGCGTGGTATCGCCGAACGGTGAGCAGGAGTGGAAAGAGATGTTCGAATTCGCCAAAGCGATGGGCATCCAGATCATTACATCGGAACCGCGGGTGAAAGACCTGGATGCGGTGAGCCGCCTGGCGGACGAATACAAAATCAAGGTTGCGATCCACGACCACCCCAAACCGAGCCATTACTGGCACCCCGACAGCGTGCTGGCCGCCATCAACGGCCGCAGCAAGTACCTGGGCGCCTGTGCGGACATCGGCCACTGGGTGCGTTCCGGCCTGGATCCCGTTGAGTGCATCCAAAAACTGAACGGCAAAGTGTTCAGCCTGCATATCAAAGACCTTCACGAAAAGAGCCCCAAAGGCCACGACGTTCCCTGGGGAACGGGCGTTTGCAATGTGGAAGGCGTGCTGGCGGAACTGAAGAAGCAGAACTTCAAAGGCGTATTCAGCGCCGAGTACGAATATCATTGGGAGCGTAACTGGCCCGAGATCGCCGAAGGCGTGAAGAACGTTCGCGGGATGATCGAGAAATTATAAGAATTTCAGTTAATTTTAGTAACGCCGGGCATTGTGCCCGGCGTTTTTTTATCCCTTGCTTAATGAATGACTATGATTTTTTGGGAATATGTAGTTGCCTACAGTATTGGGCTTGCGCAGGCAACCGTACTGGCGTTGATCATGTGGTGGCCGCTGTTG
>NZ_CALNBI010000430.1 GCF_937874145.1 uncultured Chitinophaga sp.
TGAGCCGGCGCACCTCGCTGCGGGCGGTCTGCTGCCCTTGCATGGCGGGCGCCGGGGCGCTGCCGGAAGGGTAAAGGAGCCATACGCCCGTGGCCACAATGGTGATCAGGGCGGCGGCTACGGCGAACTTCACCAGTTTCAGCTGCCGGCCGGCAGGGTGTACAAGCCGTCCGCGGGCATTGACGTAGGTTTCCGCATGCGGGAGTTCCTCATCGCTGTTCCAGGCCTGGCGGATCAGCTCGCGCAGGGTGTCGTCGTGGCCGGCTTGCCGGAGCAGGGCGAAGAATTCCTCATATTCCTGCCGCGTACAGGTGTTGTCGCGGTAGCGTTTGAAAAGGTATTGTATCCGTTCTTCCATGCTTGCATTGGTGTATATGCATGGTAGACGAAGCAGCGGCGAAATGTTCCTATTGGCGGGAGAAAAAAAGTGAGAAAACGATAATGAGCGGGCCGGAGGTTTTGACAAGGAAGGAGCGGATGGCCTGCAGGGCCGAGAATAGCTGGTTTTTTACCGTATGGCGGGAGATGTTGAGCTCGTCGGCGATTTCCATATAGCTCATGCCTACTTCGCGGTTGAGGCGGTATATGAGGCGCCGTTGCGGCGGGAGCCGGTCGATGGCTTTGCCGACCAGGGCGTGGTATTCGCGGTCTTCGGTAATGGTGGCGGGAGAAGCGGGCTCCTGGGACAGCGAGCACCAGATCTGCTCGCGCATCCGCTCGTCGGCCGCGGCTTTGCGGAGGAAGTCCATCAGTTTGTTTTCCATCACGCGGTACAGCCAGGCATCCATGTTCCGGATGTCGGCCAGTTGTTCGCGGTGCTCCCAGAGCTTGAGGAAAGTTTCCTGCACCAGGTCCTGCGCATAGGCCGCCGATTTCGTCATCCCGATGGCCAAAGCATACAAACGGGCCTCCTGGTCACGGAAAACCTCCAGGAAGCGGCGCTCCTGCATGGCGGATGGGGATATATGAACGGGCGGTCGGTGCATATCGACGGGAATAGTACCGGAATTGCGTTAGATATTGGTCTTTCTAAATGTACTATAATTTCCCCGTAAAGCAAAATGCCCGCACCGGCAGTAACCGGGGCGGGCATCAGGTATATTCACCGGTTTCCCGGGGGCGATTAATAATAAAAATCGTTCACCGTTACCTCGAACTTCAATACGCTGTTGGGCGGAATGCTGCCCTGTTGGCGGTTCCGGTAGCCCAGTACGGAAGGGATCAGGTATTGCACGACGCCTTTCTTGGAAGTCTTCTGCGGGCCCACCTTGAACCCCGCAATCAGCCCCGTGCTGCCCAGCCGGATGTCGTTGAACGTGGTGTTGTTGGCGGAATCGAAACGGGTGCCGTTCAGCAGCCAGCCCTTGTAGGAGATGTTGAAACGGTCGTCCAGCGCGATGGTATCTTCATTGATCCCGTTTTGCAGCACTTTCCAGTAAACGCCCGTCGTATCGCGCTGCATGCCGGTAATATTATTGGCGGCGATGTAATCCTTGATGGTCTGTTCATCGATGGCCGCTTGTTTCACTTCGTCGTAAGGCACTTCCTCGTCCTTATCTTTCTTGCAGGCTACTGCCAGGGTAATGCCCAGGAGGGCGATCAGGCCCAGGTAATGTTTCTTCATGCGATTTGAGTGGTTATTTTCTGATATCGATTAAAGTGATGTCGCAATGCAGGATGGCATTCGGCGGAATCTTCCCGGGAATGCCCACATCGGAGAAGGCCAGCCTGCTGGGAATGAACAGCTCGATCCGTCCGCCCTTGGTGATCAGGGGCAAACCGTATTGCCATCCCAGGATATGGTCCCTCAGCCGGCGGTTGTCGAAGGAAGTAGGGATCGGGGAAGCTTCCACGATCTGTTCCTGCCCCAGTAGCTTGCGCTTGAAGGTGACAACGGGGATTTCGTCCAGGCTGATGGTGTCCGACTTGTCGCCGGGCTCCCAGATCCGGTAAATCATCCCGCTGGGGTGGATGACCGTGCCGGAATCCATTTTATGTTGCTTGAGGTACGCCCGGATGGAATTCGTTTCCGCAACGATATCGGAAAGCAACCTGTCCGGGTTCTCCAGCGATTTGGCGCAGCCCGTCAGCAGGCTGGCGCCCAGCACCAGGAGGCCCAGGAAGGGCGGCATTGAGCGAAACAGTCGTAATCCATTGTTCAACAGCATCTGGTTTCGGAATTTTAACTTTAAACGGTATCAGCGGCCGGAAAGTTACAGAATAAAAAAATCCCGTCCCGGGCAGATGCCGGGACGGGAGGGAATATTTCCGGAAAGGGTGGATTAGTAATCCATGCCCATGCCATGACCGCCGCCCGGCATTGCGGGAGCTGCGGATTTGGGTTCGGGTTTGTCGGCGATCACACATTCCGTGGTCAGCAGCATGCCAGCGATGGATGCAGCGTTTTCCAGGGCGATGCGCGCCACTTTCGTGGGGTCGATTACACCGGCAGACAGCATTTTCTCGTAAGTTTCGGTGCGGGCGTTGAAACCGAAGTCGGCTTTGCCTTCCTTCACTTTCTGAACCACGATGGAACCTTCGATGCCTGCGTTGGCAGTGATCTGGCGGAGGGGTTCTTCGATCGCGCGTTTAACGATCGCGATACCGGTAACCTCGTCTTCGTTCTCGCCTTTTACTTTTTCCAGGCCTTCGATCGCGCGGATGAATGCCACACCGCCACCAGCGATGATGCCTTCTTCAACGGCAGCACGGGTTGCGTGCAGGGCGTCGTCCACACGGTCTTTCTTCTCTTTCATTTCCACTTCGGTAGCTGCACCTACGTAGAGTACGGCAACACCGCCGGACAGTTTGGCCAGGCGCTCCTGCAGTTTCTCACGGTCGTAGTCGGAGGTGGTTACTTCAATCTGGGATTTGATCTGGTTGATACGGCCCTGGATATCGGCTTTTTTACCTTTACCGCCTACAACGGTGGTGTTGTCTTTGTCGATGGTTACGGACTCAGCGCGGCCGAGGTAGGTAAGATCGGCGTTCTCCAGTTTGTAGCCCTGGTCTTCGCTGATTACCACGCCTGCGGTGAGGGTAGCGATGTCCTGCAGCATTTCCTTGCGGCGGTCGCCGAAGCCGGGGGCTTTCACGGCGGCTACTTTCAGGGTGCCACGGAGTTTGTTTACCACCAGGGTAGCCAGTGCTTCACCCTCGAGGTCTTCGGAGATGATCACGAGGGGAGCGCCTTGCTGGGCAACTTTCTCGAGGATGTGCAGGATGTCCTTCATGGTGCTGATCTTCTTGTCGTAGATCAGGATGTAGGGATTCTGCAGCTCAGCCTGCATTTTCTCGCTGTTGGTGATGAAGTAGGGGGAGAGGTAACCGCGGTCGAACTGCATACCTTCTACTACTTCTACGGTAGTTTCGGTGCCTTTGGCTTCCTCAACGGTGATAACGCCGTCTTTGGTTACTTTACGCATCGCTTCGGCGATGAGTTTACCGATTTCCTGGTCGTTATTGGCGGAGATAGCGGCAACCTGTTCGATTTTCTTGTTGTCGTTACCTACTTTTTCGGATTGTTTCTTCAGGTTTTCCACCACGGCTTTCACGGCTTTGTCGATACCGCGTTTCAGGTCCATGGGGTTAGCGCCTGCAGCTACGTTTTTGAGGCCTTCGCCGATGATGGCCTGGGCCAGTACGGTGGCGGTGGTGGTACCGTCGCCGGCGATGTCAGCGGTTTTGGAAGCCACTTCCTTCACCATTTGGGCACCCATGTTCTCGATGGGGTCTTCCAGTTCGATTTCTTTAGCTACCGTAACACCGTCTTTGGTTACGCCGGGAGCGCCGAATTTCTTTTCGATCACCACGTTGCGGCCTTTGGGGCCGAGGGTCACTTTCACTGCGTTGGCCAGGGTGTCGACGCCTTTTTTCATTTTGTTGCGGGCGTCGGTATTAAAGAATATTTGCTTTGCCATAGTCGTATAAATTTTCTTTGGTCGTGAAGGTTAAATTTCGGGGCCGGGATTAGATTACGGCCAGGATGTCGGATTCGCGCATGATCAGGTAGTCGTCTCCTTCGAGGCTGATCTCGGTGCCGGAATATTTGCCGTACAGCACGGTATCGCCTACTTTCACGCTCACGGGTTCATCTTTTTTACCGGGGCCGGCCGCTACTACCGTTCCGCGTTGCGGTTTTTCTTTAGCCGTGTCGGGGATGATGATGCCGCCTGCGGTTTTTTCTTCAGCTGCTGCGGGTTTTACGATCACCCTGTCTGCCAGAGGTTTGATACTCAATTTGCTTTTAGCCATTTTGATTCTATTTTTAAAAAGATGAGTTTGTAAAAGTTTTCCGGATTTGATGGAAATCGGACGGCTTTTCCCCTTTCAGAGATTATGCCAAATGATTTTCTGGTCAAATTTGCAGGTTCCAAAGATAAGTAAATTCACTTGCCATGCCAGAAAATGACATTTTTTCATTTCCGGCCTGACAGCAGCCCTGGAATGGCAGTTCGCGGCCCCCCGCCCGGGGGCGCCGGAAGTATTTTTTAAAAAGTCGCTGTAAAACAGTAGATTTGCGGCCATTTTCCTAAGCGTACAAATGATCAGTAGAAGAAATATCCGGGTAAAAGTAATGCAAACGCTGTATGCCATGGACACCATGGAGCAGGAAACGGTGAAACCGGGCACTGCCATGAGTTTGCTCAATGAGAAACTGGACCAGACGTGTCAGGTTTTCACCTACCTCCTGTACTCTATGGCCAGGGTGGCCCAGTATGCGGAGACGGAAGCTCAGAAAAGGGCCTCCAAACACCTGCCCAGCGCGGAAGACCTTGCCGTAAACACCAAAGTGGCGGGGAACGACTTCGTTTTCCAGGTGCTCAACGACACAGGGTTCCTCGTTAACCTCGACACCTGGAAGCTCCGCGGCCTCGAAGACCCCGAGCTCACCCGGAAACTCTACAACCAGCTCACCGAATCGGAGATCTACAAAGCCTACATCGCGGCACCCTCCCGCGAAAGAGCCTCCGAAAAACAAATCATCGAATACATCTTCACCGAAATACTGGAAAAAAACGAGCTCTTCCGCCAGCACATGGAAGACACGTTCCTCCATTGGGGCGATGATGAAGACATGATGGGCATCCTGGTAGGCAACTACCTCTCCAAGCCCCAGCTCTTCAACTTCCTCCAGCTCATCAGCCGGGAGAAAATGGAATACGCCCGCGACCTCCTCAGCACCGTCCTCAACAAAAAAGACTACTGCCTGGAGCTCATCCGGCCCAAGCTCCAGAACTGGGACCCCGAGCGTATCGCCGCGGTAGACATGCTGCTGATGGAAATGGGCGTCTGCGAATTCCTCTATTTCCCGACCATTCCCACCAAGGTGACCATCAACGAATATATCGACCTGGCCAAAGCCTACTCCACGCCGCAAAGCGGGCAGTTCGTCAACGGTATTCTCGATAATATCCTGAAAGATCTCCTCCAGGCCAACCTGGTAGAGAAAACGGACCGTAACCGTAAATAAAACGATCCATGAAAGCTACATTCCTTGCCATCCTCGCCGTGTCCCTCGCCTTCGGCGCCTGCAACAGCCCTGAGGGCAGCAAGGCCCCGGCCGAATCCGGTTCCCAGGCGCAGGATACTTCCCAGGGCGCCCGGCCCGTCATCTCCTTCGAGAAGCAGGTGCACGACTTCGGGAAAATCGTAGCCGGCGAAGTGGTCGAATATTCCTTCAAATTCAAGAACACCGGCAACCGCGACCTGCTCATCAGCCGCGCCGAAGCTTCCTGCGGGTGCACCATCCCGGAATGGCCCAAAGCGCCCATCCGCCCCGGCGACTCCGCCTATATCAAAGTGAAGTTCGACAGCAAAGGCCGCCCGGAAGGCTATACCGAGAAAGAAATCTACATCGAAGCCAATACCGAGCCCTCCGGGAATGCAGGTCCGCGCATTACCGCCGAGATCGTGGCAAAGAAATAGTAACTTTAACCGTTCAAATCAAATAAACACATACAGATGTACAACTTCTTAACAAACGTATTCCTGATGACGCCCCCCGCCGGTGGCGCACAGGGCGGCGGTATGGGCAGCATGGGCACCCTCATCTTCTTCGGTGGTATGATCCTCGTGATGTGGCTTTTTATGATCCGCCCGCAAACCAAAAAAGCCAAAGCACAAAAAACGTTCATCGACAACCTCCGCGAAGGCGACAAGGTTGTAACCATAGCCGGTATCCATGGCAAAGTGAAGAAAATCAACGACAACGGTACCCTCCAGGTAGAAGTGAGCCCCGGCACCTTCTTCACCATGGAACGTTCCGCCATCAGCATGGAATACACCAACGCGCAGAACAAAGCTGCGGAAACAAAATAATTCCGGGATTTTACCGTGAACACGGGAAGAGAAGGCTTTACGCCTTCTCTTTTTTTATTATTTTGCCACCCATGCGCATCATCGGAATCACCGGCGGCATCGGCTCCGGAAAAACTACCGTAGCGAAAATATTCGCCCTCCTCGGCATCCCCGTTTTCTATGCCGACGAAGCCGCCAAAGACATCATGATCCGCGACCCCGAGCTCGCTTCCCGCATCCGCGGCCACTTTGGTGACGCCGCGTACTTCCCCGACGGTTCCCTCAACCGCAAGCACATCGCAGATATCGTGTTCGCCGACAAAGAGCAGCTCGCCATCCTCAATTCCTTCGTCCACCCCGCCACCATCCGCGATTCTGAACAATGGGCCAGCCGCCAGAACGCCCCCTACGTTATCAAGGAAGCCGCCCTTATGTTCGAAACCGAATCATTCCACCACGTGGATAAAGTGATAACGGTGTATGCTCCCGAAGCCCTCCGCATCCGGCGCGTCATGCAGCGCGACAATACCGACCGCAACGCGGTGATCGCGCGCATGCACAAGCAGCTCGACGAGCAGATCAAGCGGAAGCTGGCCGATTATGTCATTTACAACGATGAACAGCAGCTCGTCATCCCCCAGGTGCTGCAACTCCACCAGGCATTTTTAACTTTTTCTTAGAACGGGAACCGTTAGCTTCAGGGCATGAATCCCCGCATGATCACACTTTGCGGCGCAATATCGTGCTGTACAACGCTCGCCGCCCAGGACGCTCCCCGGAAGCCGCCCGCTTTCCCCTACGCCGGGTACGTGCAGCCGAAGTTGCGGTGGCCGGATACGATGCCCCTCCAGCGGCAGGATTCCATGCGCGTCATCCAGCTCAAAACTTTTCATAAAAGAGGCAGCAACTACCTGCAGGATTCCCTGGAAATGGAACGCCTGCTCCGCGGCGCGCAACGCCCTTCACTCGGATCGGTATTCAATTTCGATAAGGAGAAGCCCGGCAACACCGTGACAGGGGCCGACGGCCGTAAGCACCAGGTGGCCGGCGTGGGGCTTGATATAGGGGCGCTGGCTTCGCTGCTTTCGTTCGGGAAGAACAGCCGCAACGACGACTTCCGCAGGCGCGTGCAGGCCGTGCAACAGGATAATTTCTTCCGGAAATATTACACGCCCGACGCCGTGGCCCGCTTCATTCCCCTGCGGGGCGACAGCCTCGACGATTTCGTGGACCGCACCCGTCCGCCGGCTGAGCTGCTATCCTCCGGAACGGCGTATGACCTGGGGATTTACGTCAAAAAGCGATACCAGGAATACCTCGATACGCTCATCAACCCGAAACAAAATATTCAGCCATAAAAAAGGCCCGGCGATCATTGCCGGGCCTTTGCGTTTATCGGGAAAAATTTATTGCAGTTTCGCCAGCCATTCCGTCATGCGCTTCATGCCTTCCCTAATGCGGTCGAGGCTGGTGGCGTAGGAAATGCGGATGCACTGGGGTTGTTCGAAGGCCGCGCCGGAAACGACGGACACGTTGGCTTTGTGCAGCAGGAACATGCAGAGGTCGTCGGCATTTTCGATGCGCTCGCCTTCATATTGCTTGCCGAAGAAGCCGCTGATGTTGGGGAACATGTAGAAAGCCCCGTCAGGGAGGTTTACATGAAGGCCCGGGATCTTTTTCAGGGCGTCGAAGATGAAAGCGCGGCGTTCGCCGAAAGCTTTCACCATTTCCTGCGCGGTATCCAGGGGGCCGCGGAGCGCCGTGATGGCGCAGCGCTGGGTGATGGAACAGGTGGCGGAGGTGAACTGGCTCTGTACCATATCCGCAGCCTTGGCAATTTCCGGCGGGGCGGCCAGGTAGCCGAGGCGCCAGCCTGTCATCGCAAAGCCTTTGCTGAGGCCGTTGATGATGATGGTGCGGTTTTTCAGGCTGCCAAAGGAGGCGATGCTGGTATGCGGCGCTACGTAATTGATGTATTCGTAGATCTCGTCGGAGATGATGAAGATATCAGGATGCTTTTCGAACACTTCCGCCAGGCCCTTCAGTTCGTCGTGGGAGTACACGGAACCGGTGGGGTTGCAGGGGGAGGAGAACATGAACAGCCTGGTTTGCGGCGTGATGGCGGCTTCCAGCTGCTGCGGCGTGATCTTGTAATTGTTCTCGATGCCACAGGGCACGAACTTCACAACGCCCTGGCAAAGCTTTACCAACTCGGAGTAGGTAACCCAGTAAGGCGTGGGGATGATCACTTCGTCGCCGGGATTTACGATGGAAAGCACGGCGTTGGCGATGGATTGCTTGGCGCCGGTGGATACGACAATCTGGTCGGCGGTGTATTCCAGCCCGTTGTCGCGCTGGAGCTTGTGTGCCACGGCCTGTTTGAGATCGAGGTAACCGGCTACGGGAGTGTAGTGGGTATAGCCTTCGTCGATGGCTTTTTTGGCCGCCTCGCGGATGTGCTCGGGCGTATCGAAATCGGGTTCCCCGATGCTGAGGTCCACAATGTCAATGCCCTGGGCTTTCAGTTCCCGGCTGAGTTTGGCCATTCTGATGGTTTGCGGAACGGAGATCCGCGTTAATCTTTCTGCTAGTTGCATGGGTACTATTTTTTGGGTTGACCGCGGCAAACCTACAGCAAAAAAACGAGAGGAGGGGCATAAAAAAAACATTCCGGAACCAGGGTCCCGGAATGTTTTGAAAAAAGTATGCTACAGTGTCTGTTACTGTTGCTGGTAAGGCATTACAGAGATCTTGGGCTTGAGGTCGCCGGTGGTCACGCTGTCGATGCCCTGGTAGTAAATATTGTAGAACCCGCCGCGTGCAGCCAGGGAGAATTCCTTGATGGCAAGCGTATCGCCGCCCGGGCCTTTCGCCACGATGTTGAAAGTGCCGAGGTTGTTGGCGGTGAACTGGTCGTATTGGCCGGTCACGAAGTCTTCGTATTGACGGCTGCCCCAAACGCGGGTTTCGCCGATGTAGAGGTCAACGGGGCCGGAGTTGGGAACGAGGTTGAAGAAACGCACGTTCGCGCGGTCGGTCGAAGCGTTGGCCCATGTTTCCAGGATGCGGTGAACGCCTGCGCCGGCACCGTCGCCATGGAGGATCAGGGTGGTGTAACGCGATGTGTCGAAGGGTGCGGATACAGATCCCAGCAGTACTTCGGTACCGAACTTCTTGAAGTCGATTTTGTAGTTTTTCGGCGTAAATAGCGCACCGTCGGCAGCACCGTACTTGAATTGATCGCTGTTGATTTTCTTGGCGTCCATAAAGATGTCTACACCATACTCGGTGCCAAGCGAGTTCACGAAAGCCACGTAGGTAACGGGCTGTTGCGGTTGCGGGTCAGAGTTTTTCAGGCAGGAGGTGAATCCTGTTGCAGCTACTACGGTCAATGCCGCCAGTGTCCATAAACGGCTCATTTTGGTTACCATGCGCTCTTTGGTTTTTATGTTCATTGATTTGTTACGGTTATGAAGTCAATTTTTGTCAGTCTGAATAACGTTGCAGGTCCGGTTTGTATTTTCTTTCCCTTGTCAGTTCCGTTTCATAAATTATGGCGCCCAGTTCGCGGAGGAATGGTTTTCCAATGGTTTCGTAATCGTAAGTATCGTCTCCGATGATGCCGTCCGTATTCGTGTAAATGCGGGCAGACAGGAGGAATTCGATCTTGTTGGCAAAGTCCGCAAAATACGCGACATCGGTCAGAAAGCCATAAGCCCAGCCGGATTTGTTGTAAATCCTCAGTCCCGCAGGCAGTTGCACACCGGCATCCGCGCCGCCCATGAGGTATTTGGTGTAATTCCGGTGGAATTCAGCCGTATCGTATTTCGGATCTCCCGCCCCGCTTTCCGTTGGCAGCCTGGACATATACCGGTATAAAAACCGGTAGTCTTCCTCCGTTAAACGAAAACGCTGGCGGGATGTTACAGTCTCCGGAAAAATTATGCTTTGGAGGATATGATGGAGGTCGCCCAGCGCGATCCGGTTCTTCAGGGAGAAGTCGAACGGCTGTTGCACCAGCGAATCTCCCGCGTAATGCGCCTTGCCGGCTTGTTCGGGCGCTTCGGAAGGCGTGCCGGGCACGGGGCCGCGGTAATATTTCGGTGGCTGTACCAACGCCGGCTGGCTGTTTCCCGGGACGAAAAAGCGTACGCCGTTCGTTTGCCGGTTGGCTTCCGGCGTGAGGGGCATGCTCAGGCGATGGACGATGCGGGCGCTGGCATAGCCTTTATCATGGAGGTTTTCATTGAACGCTTCCTGGCCCAGGAACTCGTACAGCCGGTTGAATGCATCGTTGTCGCTGACCATACATATCTTCTTGATGTAATGCGCCGCGGAGGGTTTGCCGGAGGGGGCGGAGGTATCGGTTTCGGCAGCGGAGGAGATCCCCGGCAGGCTGTCGGTCAGCATATCCGCCGTATTTGGGAGGCCCAGTTGGTTGAGGGTTTCCAGGGCCAGGAGCGCGGCGGGCAGCTTCACGGTGGAAGCGGGATAGAAGTAGGAGGAGGGGGCCTGCGGCCAGTGGAACTCCTGTAAATGAGGCCTGTTGCGCGCGTCGCGGTCGATCCGGGTGTAGAAAATCTCGACCCGGAATGCCCGCGGATCGGCGAAAGCGGGCCCCAGCCGGGCTGCATGGGCCGCCAGGAGGGAGTCCAGGTAATTGACCGGTTTCGATGGTTTCATGGCGAAATTTCTTCCCTGGTAAGTTTGGCAGTTCGCAAAAAAAACCAATATTGCAGACGCCAACAAAATCCGTTGCTGCATAGAAGGAAAATTTGAATGCGAAATCCCTATCAAAACCAATCACATAGTGATTTTATGGCTGTTTTGATCGGGGCTTTAATATATCAATTTAAATTCTATCTTTGCAACTCTTTAAAAATTAGTATTAATAATCCGAAAAGAAAATGCAACTAAAAGGACTGGTTAGATTTTTTACTGCCGCCCTGATCCTTATTTCTTTGTATCAGTTGTCCTTCACGTTCGTGGTGCGGAACTTTGAGAAGAAGATGAAGGCTGAGGCCGCAGCTGATGTTGCCCGCCAAAATCCCTCCGCCGAAACGAAATATCCCGGTAACAAGGAGCTTCAGGCCCTGTACCAGGATACGCTGAACGACCTGGTTAAGGAACGTACGGACTACAAGCTGGACAGCTCCAGTGGCAAGCAGATTGCGGGATTCCCCTGGAACACCAGCTACATCAAGGCTAAAGAAAAGCAGCTCAACCTGGGCCTCGACCTGCAGGGAGGGATGAACGTGGTGCTGGAAGTTAGCGTGGAAGACGTTGTCCGCGCCCTGGCCGGCAACCCCAACGATCCTGCCCTCAATGCAGCCATCGCCACCGCCCGCGAGCGCAAAAAGAACAGCCAGTCCGACTTTGTGACCCTGTTCGGCGAAGCGTACAAGGAAAAGAACCCGAACGGCAAGCTGTCGACCGTGTTCGCCAACGCCCAGCTGAAAGAGATCAACTTCAACAGCTCCAACGACCAGGTGCTGAACGTGATCCGCACGGAAGCAAAGGCCGCCATTAAGAATACTTACAAAGTACTGCAAAACCGTATCGACAAGTTCGGTGTTGCGTCTCCCACCATCAACCTCGACGAGAACCGCGGTATTATTTCCGTTGAACTGGCCGGTGTGGATGATGCCGACCGCGTACGCCAATACCTCCAGGCCAGCGCCAACCTCGAGTTCCGGGAAACCTACAAGAACAGCGATGAGTTCTACACCGCTGTGCTGACCCCGATGAACGAGGCGATCCGCCGGTCTTTGGGCAACACACCTGTAACAAACGACACCACTGCAAAGGCTACTGATTCCGCAGCTACCGCTGCCGCACAGCCCGCCGCCGCAAACGATACCGCTTCACTGACCAGCGTACTGTCGAAAGACGTGGCCGCTGCCGGTAAAGATTCCGCCGCCCTGCTGCAGCAGCAAGCCATGAAGGAGAACCCGCTCTTCGCGATCCTCCGCATGAACGCTACGCAAACGGAAGGCCTGATCCCCAGTTCCACCCTCGGTTACATCGCCACTTCCGATACCGCCACTTTCCGCCAATACCTGGAAATGCCGGCTGTGAAAGCGGTGATCCCGAAAGACCTGGTGTTCCTTTACGGCCCTTCCAACAAGGAAGACCGCAGCCAGCCTCTCCAGGTGTATGGCGTGAAGGTAAACCCCTCCAGCCCCAAAGCTAAAATCACGGGCGAAAGGGTGATCGCGGCGAAAGCCGATTTCGGACAGGACAACCACGCGCCCGAAGTGTCCATGACCATGGACGTAACCGGCACCCGCGACTGGCGTAACCTGACCCGCGCGCTGAAACCCACCAACCCCGACGATCCGAGAACTTTCAACTACGTTGCCGTAGTACTCGATAACATCGTTTATACCGCTCCTTCCATCCGCGGCGAGATCCCCAACGGCGTCTCCTCCATCAGCGGCAGCTTTACGCTGGAAGAAGCGCAGGACCTTGCGAACATCCTGGTATCGGGCCGTATGCCGGCTCCCGCCAAGATCGTTCAGGAACAGGTGGTAGGGCCGACCCTCGGCCAGGAATCCATCGAAGCCGGCGCCAAGTCCTTCATCATCTCCTTCGCAGTGATCTTCGTGCTGATGCTGGTGTATTACAATACCGGTGGTATCGTAGCCAACATCGCCCTGATCCTCAACCTCCTCTTTACCTTCGGCATCCTCGCATACCTGGGCGCAACGCTCACCATGCCGGGTATCGCAGGCCTGGTACTGACGATCGGTATGGCGGTAGACACCAACGTAATTATCTTCGAACGTATCAAGGATGAGCTCAGCAAAGGCAAAACCTACCAGCAGGCGGTAAGCGACGGTTACAAACGTTCCTACGCTCCGGTGCTCGACGGTCACGTTACCTCGCTGCTCACCGCGATCATCCTGTTCTATTTTGGCCTTGGGCCCGTACTGGGCTTCGCCACCACACAGATCATCGGTCTGCTCCTGTCCCTGTTCTGCGGTATCCTTGTATCCCGCATGGTGACAGACTTCTGGATGAAGCGCAAACGCCACTTCGAATACTTCACGCCCCTCAGCCGCAGGATCTTCAAGCACGCGAACTTCGACTTCGTAGGCAAACGCAAGATCGCTTACGTGATCTCCGCGATCGTAATGATCCTCGGTGTGGGTTCTTTCTTTAATGGTTTCGACCACGGCGTTGACTTCAATGGCGGCCGCAGCTATACCGTTCGTTTCGATAAACCGATCGACCGTGAAGCGGTACACCAGGCGCTGAACAAGACTTTCGACTCCGAGACTTTCGTGAAAACCATCGGCGAGAACAACCAGCTGAACATCACCACTCCGTACCGTATTGAAGAAAATACCGACGAAGCGGCGAAAGACGCGCTGGCGAAACTGCACTCCGGCCTCCAGGCTTTCTACGACAGCAAGCCCGATCAGGCTGCTTTCGAAAGCAAGTTCCTCGTAGGTTCGCAGACCGTAGCGCCCACCATCTCCGACGACCTTCGTCAGGGTGCGATTTACGCTACCGTGCTTTCCATCTTCGTGATCTTCCTGTACATCCTGCTGCGATTCAGCAAATGGCAATACTCTATCGGTACCATTTTCTCGTTGCTGCACGACGTACTCGTAACTCTGGCCGTGTTCTCGTTCTGCCGTGGCTTTGTGCCTTTCGCACTGGAGATCGACCAGCACTTCATCGCGGCGATCCTTACGGTGATCGGCTTCTCGATGAACGATACCGTGATCGTATTCGACCGTATCCGTGAAACTTTCCGTAACACGAAGGGCCTGGATACTACCTACGTGATCAACCGCGCGATCAACGAAACCCTGAGCCGTACCATCATGACTTCCGTGACGGTATTCCTCACCATCCTCATCCTCTTCATCTTCGGTGGCGAGGTGACCCGTGGTTTCGCATTCGCGATGCTGATCGGCGTACTTACCGGTACCTATTCTTCTATCTTCGTGGCAGCCCCCATCCTGGTGGACTTCGACAAGAAGAACACACTTTCGCAGGAGCGTGAGTCTGTAGTGATCGAGAAGGCTCCGCCGTTAGTGCGTGGTAAATAAGACCGCAATCATCATCTGATAAAAAAGGAGACCGGGGATTTCCCTGGTCTCCTTTTTTTTTACTGTACCTGCTCTTGCCGACAAGCGAACGTGGAAGTAAATGAAAAAGGGTGGCCAGGCATACCTGGTCACCCTTGTCAAAATTATTTCCGGAAGCCGGCTTATACGGCGAATGAGGTTCCGCAACCGCAGCTGGAGGACGCGTTCGGGTTGTTGAAGGTGAAACCGCGGGCATCCAGGCCGTGCTGGAAGTCGATTTCGATGCCCAGCAGGTAAAGGCCGTGCGCCTTTTTCATGATCACGGGGATGCCTTCGATATCGAAGGTATCGTCGCCATCCATTTTGGCGTCGAAACCGAGGATGTAGGACAAACCGGAGCAGCCGCCGCCCTTCACGCCAATGCGCAGGAATTGCGAACGGTCGAAGCTGTCTTCTTCCATGAGCCTTTTCAGTTCTTTAACCGCACCAGCGGTGAATTTTATAGGAGCTTGCGTAATTGTATCCATGTATCGAAAAGTTTGAATACAAAAATACGGAAAAATGCCTACAATGCGTTGTCACGTGTATGTCAGCACCGTGTTCCATTATCTGAAATTTGTATGTAATTTGTTGCCCGGTGCACAACCCCTTACTACATATGCGAAACTATCTATGCCTGGCTTTGGCCTTATCCCTTGCCCATACTGCGGGCGCTCAGCAATTCGGCGGCAACCGGCCGGCCGTGAAATGGCGGCAGGTGAATTCGGACACGGTGCGGGTGATTTTCCCCGCCGGGCTCGACGCGCAGGGTAAACGGGTGGCCGATGTGGTGCACCATATCGCCCGTTCGCATATGGGAACGCTGGGAACAACCGTCCGTAAAGTCGACATCGTCCTCCAGCACGAAACCATGCAAAGCAACGGCTTCGTACAGCTGGGGCCCTTCCGCTCGGTGTTCTATCTTACCCCGCCACCCAATTCCTCCGACCTCGGCGCCCTCAACTGGGCCGATCAGCTGGCGTTGCACGAATACCGCCACGTCGTACAGAACAACAATTTCCGCAAAGGCGTCAGCAAAGCGGGATATTATGTGTTCGGGGAACTGGGGCAGGCAGCCCTCACCAATATCGCCGTGCCCGACTGGTTCTGGGAGGGTGATGCCGTTGTTACCGAAACTGCCCTCAGCCAGCAGGGAAGGGGCCGCGTCCCGGCGTTCTTCGATGGCTTCCGGGCGCTGGCGCTGGCAGGGAAAGACTACAGCTATATGCAGATCCGGAACGGTTCGTTCCGCAAACTGATCCCCAACCATTACCAAACGGGCTACCTTATGACCAGCTTCGGCCGCCTGCAATATGGCCAGGACTTCTGGAAGGGCGTAACCGACGATGCCGTGCGTTACCGCCGCTTGTTCTACCCCTTCTCCCAAAGCCTCAAACGCCGCACCGGCCGCAATGCCGCGGCTTTTTTCGATACCGCGTACAACTACTACCGCAAAAACTGGAGCACCGCGAAGGCGGAACCCGTCGATACGCTCGACATTCCCATGCCGGCGCTTTCCAAACGCAATACCGTCGCCAATTTCAGCTATCTCTACGCCACCAAAGGCCCCGGCCTGGTGTTCCTGCATAACTCTTTCGAAACCATCCCTGCCATCTACCACCATTACAGCAGGAACCGCGTCTTCCGCCAGGTGGCGCCCGGCGTGGGATTCGATAATTACTTCAGCTACCGCGACGAGCACTTCCTCTGGACCGAAAGCCGCTACAACGCCCGCTGGGGTTGGGACGAGCGTTCCGTTGTCGTGATCTACAAACCCGGCAGCCTGAACAACCGCCATACCCTCAAACATGAACGGCGCTGCTTCTCGCCAGACCTGTCCCACGACCACAAAACCGTGGTGGTGGCCGCGCTTACACCGCAACAGCAATACCGCCTCGAACTGCTTGACGCCGTTTCGGGCGAAGTAACGGCCCGGCTGCCCAATCCTGAAAACTGGTATTACACTTACCCGAAATTCACGCCCGGCGACCAGTCGGTTGTGGCCGCGGTGCGCGACAGCACCGGGCGCATGGCGCTCGTCCGCCAGGCGGTGGCCGGCGGCACAGCGGAAATCCTCGTCCCCTTCAGCATGCGTACCATCGGCATCCCACTGGTGCATGAAGGCAGAGTGTATTTTACCGCCGCTTTCGCGGATGCCGATGATATTTACAGCGTTCCGCTGGCCGGGGGCGATCTCCGCCGCCATACGCACCGTCCCAATGGCGTGCGCCAGGTGGCGGTGTCTGAAGGGAAATTCGTGTTCAACGAGTTCACCGCCGACGGCTACCGCCTTTTCTCCATGCCCCTCAACGAAGGGGAGCCTTTCAACCCCACGGAAAATCATCACAGCGCCTGGTTACGGCCCGATTTCGGGGAGGGCGGCGATATGCTGGGGCAAGTAATGGACGAGGGCAGGGAAGTCCGTAAATACGCTAAAACGCACCGCTTATTCAATTTCCACAGCTGGCTCCCGGTGGCCGACGACCCGGATTACGGATGGTATTTGCTCGGGGAGAACGTACTGGGCACTTTGCAGACCCGCATCGGGGGAGGATATAACCGGAATGAAAGCAGTCCGTCGGTTGGCGGGCAGGTGGCCTGGGGCGGGTGGTTTCCCGTGCTGCGGGCTGGTGGCGATTACAAATTCAACCGGTATCTCAATGTCAGCGACACCGTGCAGGTGCAGTGGAACGAGATGGACTGGTACGCGGGGATGAGCGTGCCCCTGCGGCTCAATTCCGGGAAATTCTACCGCGGCCTTTCGCTCAGCGCCGATTACCACCAGGTAACGCGGACCCGCGCGGGCAATAGCAAATATGCCTTCCGGGACAACAACATCCAATACCTGGACTTCGGTTTCGGATTTTCGAACCAGCGAATAAAAGCGCAGCAGCAGATTTATTCGCATTTCGCGCAGGCGCTCACTATGCGGTACAGCAAATCGGTCAACAACATCCCTGCGGAGCAGCTGTTTGGCCGGGCGGACCTGTATTTCCCCGGTTTCCGGAACCCGCACAGCATCGTGGTGCAGCTGTCTTATTTGCAGAAAGACACGAGCCTGCGCTATGCTTTCAGCGATCCGTTCCAATATGCAAGGGGGTATAGCAAACCCTTTTACGAGCATATTTTCAAGGTGGGGTCGAACTATCATTTCCCGGTGGCGTATCCTGACTGGGGATTCGCCAACCTGCTGTATTTCTCGCGGATCCGGGCGAATGGTTTTTATGACTATATGACCGCTTTCAACTTTAGGAACCGCCGTCATGTTACATATGCATCGGCCGGCGGGGAATTGTATTTTGATACGAAGATCGGGAATGTGCTGCCCTTTACTTTTGGGATGCGCTACAGTCATTTGTTCAACGACAATCCCGGCGATCCTTCGCGAAAGGGGCGTTTCGAGCTGATCGTTCCCATCCAGCAACTCTTTTCTTACTAAATAACCGTGCATGCGACCACCTGTTCTGAAGCCGCCATTTTACATGAAACTGAGCCATATCCTGCTCGCCCTCGTCCTCATCGTCGTGATCCTGCGGACGATGAAAGACATCCTGGCGCCGGTGGCTTTCGGTTTTCTTTTCGCTATCCTGCTGCTGCCGCTGGCGCAGGGATTGGAACGGCTGAAATTCCCCAGGGGCGCCGCTTGCGGCCTGGCGGTACTGATATTTGTGTTTTTTATGGCGGGAGGATTGTATTTCATTTCCTGGCAAACTTCCAGCTTCCTCACCGACCTGCCCGTACTCGAAAAAAGGCTCATGGTGCTGGCCAACGACCTGACCATCTGGATCGACGATAAATTCCATATCGATTCTGACCAGCAGGTGGCCTGGATCAATGAGAACGCCGCTAAGAGCATCACTTCCCTGTCCAACTTTATCGTGAACGCGGTGACCTCGGTTTCATCTGTCCTGATATTCCTTGTCTTCATACCCCTCTACACTTTCTTCCTCCTTTTCTACCGCCGTTTGCTGGTGCAGTTTCTCCTGCGCCTTTTCCGCCGCGAATATGCAGGCGAAGTGCACGAGGTGATCGCCCACAGCAGGCTGGTGGTGAAGAGTTATGTAGTGGGATTGTTCATTGAGATGCTCGTGGTGGCGGGATTGTACATCCTCGCGCTGGTGTGCCTCGGTGTAAAGTACGCGGTATTGCTGGGCACGCTGGGCGCTATTTTCAATATCATTCCTTACCTCGGCATGGTCCTTACGATCATTGTAACGGTGCTGGTAACGCTCACCACGGGCACGGCCGGACAGGCATTGTGGGCCGCTCTTCTGATGTTCGGCATCCATTTGCTGGACGCCAACGTGCTGTTGCCGAGGATCGTAGGGTCGAAGGTGTCGATCAACGCCATGGTGACGCTGCTCGGCGTGTTCATCGGCAGCATGATCTGGGGTATTGCGGGGATGTTCATTTCCATTCCCACGATGGCGTTGCTGAAAGTGGTGTTCGATAAAATCCCGAACATGCGCCCTTGGGGCATGATCATGGGAAATGAAGACTAGCGGACGGTGACGCGGAGCTCCGGTACGCGGTAGAATTTATCTTCCGTGTACTGGATCACGATGTTGGAGAAGATGAGGGATTCTCCTTTCTGGATGGTTTCTTTCAGCCGCTGGCTCCATAAGGGGCTGAGGCGCCCGCCTTTGAAGGAATCGCCGGTGGTTCGGTGTAGAAGCCTACCTGGCTGGTCGTATCGTTCATATAGGCCTCTTTCGCTTCATAAATGAAATCAAAAGACACGACGGGGAATTTGTTGTTTTTCTGGTCGCGCACCACGAGCGCGGAATCCAGTATTTTCAATACTTCAGGACGGGGGATGGAATCGCTGAGGTAGATGCCCCATGTGGTCCTGAAACGCAGCTTGCCATCTGCCGTTGCAGCAGCCGGTTTAGCCGGTTTGGCGGCCGGTTTCGGTTTGGATGCCTGCGCCAGGGTAGTGACGGATATCCCGGTAAACAGTGCGAGCGTAATCAGCAATTGCTTCATCATAGGGCAAAAAAAAGGATCGTCCGGGTACAAAACGCCGGACGATCCTGAATATTATAACAGTTTCAGACTTTCTTCGATGGCCTGGATGCGGGCCTGGCAGTCGGCGAGCTTTCTGCGCTCCGATTCCACGGCTTCCGGTTTGGCGTTGGCCACGAACTTCTCGTTCGATAGTTTTTTCTCCACGCTTGCCCGGAAACCCTGCTGGTAAGCGAGGTCTTTCAGCAGCTGGTCTTTCTGTGCAACCGGATCCACTTCTTTCTCCGTTACCATGTAGAACTTATCCGTGCCCACCACGATGGCCGCGGCGCCGGGGATGGCTTCCGTCGCATACCCGTATTCCTCTGCATTGAGTTGCTTGGCGAGGATGCTTTCGATGCGTTCAAAGGCTTTGCGGTCCTGCGTTTCCACGAACAGCTTGATATTGTCTTTCGGTTTCAGCTGTTGCTTGTTGCGCGCGTCGCGGATAGCGGTGATCACGTCTTTGGCGAGCGTGGCTTCTTCCAGCAGACCGGCATTGATGCTGCCAGGCGCGGCGAACTGTTTGATCACCAGGTCGTCGCCCTCGGCGCGGTCGCGCAGGAGGTGGTAGATATCTTCCGTAACGAAGGGCATGAAGGGGTGCAGCAGCTGCATGAGCTGTTCGAAATACCCGATGGTTTTTTCGTACACGCCTTTATCGATCGGTTGCTCGAACCCGGGTTTGATCCATTCCAGGTACCAGGAGCAGAAATCGTCCCAGATGAGGGAGTACAATGCTTTGAGGGCTTCGCTGAGGCGGAACTCGCGGAAGAGTTTTTCCACTTCGGCATGTACCTCGTTTAGGCGGTTACCGAACCATTCCACGGCGAATTCGGGAACGGGGGCGCCGGTATTTTCGGCGGGCGTCCACATCTTCACGAGTTTCAGGGCGTTCCACATCTTGTTGTTGAAGAAGCGGCCCTGTTCGCAGCTGGAATCGTCGAACAGCAGGTCGTTGCCCGCGGGGGAAGCGATCATGATGCCGAAACGAACGGCGTCCGCACCGAAGCGTTCGATCAGGTCGAGCAGGTCGGGCGAGTTGCCGAGGGATTTGGACATCTTGCGGCCGAGCTTGTCGCGCACCATACCGGTGAAGTACACATCGGAGAAGGGCTTCTCCTTATGGTATTCCTCGCCGGCCATGATCATGCGCGCCACCCAGAAGAAGATGATATCCTGGCCCGTTACCAGCACGCTGGTAGGGTAGTAATAGTTGATTTCTTCGTTGCCGGGATTGCTGATGCCCTTGAACACTTCCGAAGGCCAGAGCCAGGAGGAGAACCAGGTATCGAGGCAGTCTTCGTCCTGCTTCAGGGAAGCGGGGCGGCTGCCGTATGCGGCTTCGTATTTATCGAGCGCTCCTTCCAGGGTTTCCGCCACTACGAACTGGCCCTGGGCGTCGTACCAGGCGGGGATTTGCTGGCCCCACCAGAGCTGGCGGGAGATGCACCAGTCCTTCACGTTCTCCATCCAATATTTATAGGTAGCCAGGAAGCGGTCGCCCGGGTGGATGCGTACTTCGCCGTTTACTACCGCATCCAGTGCGGGTTTGGCGAGCTCGGACATCTTCACGAACCACTGCGTGGAGATTTTCGGTTCCACGACGGTGTCGGGGTTGCGCTGGCTGTAGCCCAGGCGGGTGGTGTATTCCTGTTCTTTGACGAGTAGGCCTTGTTCCTGGAGGGCCGCTACCACTTTCTTGCGGGCGCGGAAGCGGTCTTCCCCTACAAACACTTCTGCGGCGGCGGAAAGGGTGCCGTCGTCGTTGAGGGTGTCTACCACTTCGAGGTTATGTTTCAGGCCGAGGTTGTAGTCGTTGATATCGTGAGCGGGCGTTACTTTGAGGGCGCCGGTACCGAATTCCTTGTCTACATATTCGTCGAAGATCACGGGTACTTTGCGGTTGACGAGGGGCACGATGGCGAAGTGGCCTTTCAGGTGGGCATAACGTTCGTCGCCGGGGTTCACGCAGATCGCGGTGTCGCCCATGATCGTTTCGGGGCGCTGGGTGGCGATCGTGATGTATTCGCCCGTGGGCTCGCCGGCGGCGTTTACCACGGCGTATTTCACGTGGTAGAGCTTGCCGCTGATCTCTTTATATTCCACTTCCTCGTCGGAAAGGGCGGTTTTGGCCTTGGGATCCCAGTTGATCATGCGCGCGCCGCGATAGATGAGCCCTTTGCCGTAGAGGTCAACGAACACCTTGATCACCGCGTCGTAATAATGCTGGTCCATAGTGAAGGTCACGCGGTCCCAGTCTACCGAACAGCCCAGCTTGCGGATCTGGTGGTAGATGATGCCGCCGTATTTTTCCTTCCATTCGTAGGCGTATTTAAGGAATTCCTGCCGGGTGAGCTGGCTCTTCTCGATGCCTTTCTCCTCCTTCAGCATATTCACCACTTTGGTTTCGGTGGCGATGGAAGCATGGTCGGACCCGGGGACCCAGCAGGCGTTAAAGCCGCTCATGCGGGCGTGGCGGGTAAGAATGTCCTGCACGGTCTCGTTCAGGGTGTGGCCCATGTGGAGCACCCCCGTCACGTTCGGCGGGGGGATCACGATCGTAAAGGGAGGACGGCCGTCCGGAACGGAGCGGAAGTATTGCTTGTCCATCCAGTATTGGTACCACTTGTCTTCTGCCGCAGCAGGAATATAATTCTTCGATAGTTCCATCAGATTATCAGGCTATGTCTGTTTTAGGCATGCAAAAATATTGAATATCGGAAGTATTCCGAATTTCATGGCCATATTTGCCGGATTGGAACGGAATTAATTGTCAGATAAGTGTTGAAACATCTATTTTGTGAAAATAACACCGGGATCCTGCAAAATACCATGCAAGATACGCGGTTTTTATCGGTAACTTGTGGCGTTTTTGTTGGAAATGACGAGTTATGCGCAACATACCGACCATGAATTGATGCAGGGCATCCGCGGGAACGACGCCGCTGCGTTCACCGCGCTCTTCAACCGTCATCACCGTAACCTTTACCTTACAGCATTGAATATCCTCCGCCGCGACGATGTGAGCCGCGACCTGGTGCAGGACGTTTTCACCCAGCTCTGGGTGCGCCGGCACGAGCTGGAGATCGCCTATCCCAATGCCTGGCTGCAGCAGGCCATCCGTTTCCAGGTTTTCAAAGCCATCCGCGACCAGAAGATCGACGAGCGGTTCTATGACCGTTTGATGGAAACCTCTTCCGAACTGCTCGACGAGCAGCCTTTGCTGTTCAAGGAACTGGACGGGCTGGTGCGCGAGATCCTGGCTTCCCTGCCGGGCGATGCGCGGCGTATATTCCTGCTCAGCCGGGAAGAGAAGCTGTCGTACCGCGAAATCGCCGGCAGGATGGATATTTCCGTGAAAACCGTGGAAAAGAAGATGACCGCCACCCTGAAAGTGCTTCGCACCCGTCTCCGCGACGCCATGTTCACCATCATCCCCTGATTATTTTTCAATTATTTTTTGATTTACCGTAGGGTACCGCCGCATGAGTGGTACTAAAGTACATAGCGTATGAACAAGCAAACCTTAGCCACACTGATCGACCGTTACCTGGACGGCTCCGCCACAGACGCAGAAAAGCGCCTGCTGGACGCCTATTACGACAGCATGCGGCAGCAACCGGCACCCGTTCCCGACGCGGGGCAGGAAGAAATGCTGCGCAGGGAGATGCTGGCGAAGGTGTATGCCAACACGGGTATCGAAGCGCCGGCAACGCCGGTCCGCCGCCTGTGGGTACGCCGTGCCGCGGCAGCCGCTGCCGTAGTAGTGATGGCCGGGGCGGCGTGGTGGATGTTGGTTCCGGGGAAACCCGAAATAGCCACGGTCGTGAAACCTGCAGTGGTACCCCAGCCGGGGAAAGACGTGGCCACGCTCACGCTTGCCAACGGGCAGGTGGTGGTGCTGGGCGACTCCGCCGGCGAAATCCCTGCCAGCCAGGGTGGCGCCGCTATCGCCCTGGGCGGTGATGCGCTGACTTATAAAGATGAAGGCGCTGCGGATGCGGCTCCCGTCTTCAACACCCTGAAAACACCCACCGGCGGTAAATTCCGCCTTACTTTATCCGACGGCACGAAGGTCTGGCTCAACGCCGCTTCTTCCATCCGTTATCCCGCCCGCTTCACCGGCAACGAACGCAAGGTGGCGGTTTCCGGCGAGGCTTATTTTGAAGTCAACAAGAGCGAAGCATATCCCTTTGTGGTGGATGTGAACGGGAAAGCCACCGTGCGCGTACTCGGGACCGCCTTCAACGTTTCCGCCTATACAGACGACCCGCGCATCGTCACGACCCTCATAACGGGCAAGGTGCAGTTTGCGGCCGGGGGGGCTCCTGTAATCCTGCGCCCCGCGCAGCAGGCCGTGTCCGGGGCAGATGGCCATGTAACCGTGCAACCGGCGGACGTCGGGGCGGCTACGGCCTGGAAAGACGGCTACTTCCGTTTCAACGGGGCCGATATCAAAACGATCATGCGCCAGCTCGAACGCTGGTATAATATAGAAACGGATTACCAGGGCAGCGTACAGCACCTCTTCGTGGCCGACATCCCCCGGGATGCGCAACTGGCGGAGATACTGAAGCTCCTGGAAATGACCGGGCGCGTACATTTCGCGACCAGCGGGAACCGCGTGACGGTAAAGCCGTAATCGATCAGCGGCAATCGGGGAAAATATATACATACATAGACAAGCGACTTGATAGTTAAGTGAGGGACAGGCAGTAAACGTAGCATCGGAAGAAAGGGGACGGGTACAACATATCTAAACCGGTTCAAACAACAAGCAGGATCAATACATCATCTCCCGGAAGGGGGACAGGGCGCTGCATGTGTGATGCGGCGCAAGGGGGAACTTTTTTTAATCAACCAACTTTACACGCAAATGAAAGGATTTTGGATCATCCTGCTGCTATGCCTGCAGGGGAGCGTTGCCCTAATGGCGCAGAGCGTCACATTGGCGGAAACAAACGCACCGCTGGAAGTAATTTTCCGAAAGGTGAAGCAACAGACCGGCGTAAGTTTCGTGTACACGAAAACGGAATTGGAAGCCGCCAGACCGGTAACGCTGAAAGTTACCAACATGCCGCTGGAAAAGGCGATGGAAGCCAGCTTCCAGGGGCAGCCGCTGATCTGGGCGCGCCAGGGTAATTACATCGTGGTGAAAGCCGCTCCCGTTCGCAGGGCTGCACCCGAAGCACAACAGGCCGCTGAGCTCACGGGCCGTGTGACA
>NZ_CALNBI010000431.1 GCF_937874145.1 uncultured Chitinophaga sp.
AAACGAATTTCCTCCCGCAAAAGTTCACTACTTCAGCTTCAGCATCGCCCAGACCGACAATATCGCCGACACGACAGACGCCGCGGTCCGCACAACATTCCACCGGTTCCAGGGCCCCTCGAACCGCAGCCGCCATTCTTTCAAAGTGCTCTCCCCTGCCGTGGCAAGATCCTGCTTGTCGAGCCATTCGTTCAGCGGCACATTACACACCACCGTTACCCCGAACACGCCGATAATATAAACGGCTCCCGCCGCAGCAAGCGCCCACCAGGCCCCGCCCGCCGGTGGCGAATATTGCTGCCAGGCGCTGAAAGGCAACAAAAACACCGGCGCCATGAATACGATGAAGAACCAGGGATTTAAAATCGCCCGGTTGATGGACTGGTATGCCGCCAGGTACGCCGAATCCTTTACCCGCGCCAGCCCCGGAACCACGGACACCGCGTAGGCGTAAAAGATCCCGGCCGACAGGCAAGTGAGGATCACAGCCGCCAGCAAGATAATGCCGGGGAAACCATCAGTAAGAGACACCGGGTGTTTGTCTGAGATATGCATGAGATTTGATTTGTTGTAACATAAAATGCGCAACATCGGCGCGTGAAACCTTTACATGGATCTTATTATCATCCGGCGCGAACCCATGGCGGTAATTCTCCGTCAGCGGCCCGTCGGTCAGGTTCCCCGGGCGAACGATCACCCAATCCAGCCCGCTGTTGCGGACGTGCGTTTCCTGCAAGGCGTGATCCGCGAAGCCTTTCTTCAAAATAAACGGTACGATGATATGGCGGAATACGAATGGCGTGCGGCGCAGCGTGGCTTTGCTGTCGCCATACCCCAGCGAAGTCTGCACCACCAGCCGGCGGATGCCCGCATGCTGCATGGCTTTGATAATATTGAGCGTTCCCTGCGAACGGATCGTACCGATTTTGTTGGCCGGCGAACCCAGGGCAGACAGCACGGCGTCGTGCCCTTTCACCGCTTCCCGCACCGCAGATTCGTCTAGCGCGTCGCCGGATAATTTGGTGAGCAGCGGATGGTCGATTTGCAGGGAAGCCGGGTTGCGGACGAAGGCTGTTACGCGGTGGCCGGCTTCAAGGGCTTGTTGGGTAAGGAGGCGTCCGGTTGCGCCGCTGGCGCCGAAGATGATGAGTTGCATGGGTGATAATTTTCAACAAAGCTACCGCGGGCGCCTTGGGAGAAATAGAACAAAACCGACAAAATCGGGAACGGGAATGTTAGCGGGACAAAACCGCGTTGGGGTTATGGCTCACAGGGCCGGCTTCCTGGAATTTCAGGGGGCTGCAGCCCGCAAATTCGCGGAACGTGCGGATGAAGTGGGATTGGTCCGCATAATCGTTGCTGTACGCCAGATCCGACAGTTTATCAAACTGCTTGTCGCGCAGCTGCTGCAACGAGGCCTGGAACTGCGCGATGCGGGCGAAAAGCTTGGGGCTCATGCCGGTGTATTGTTTGAAGCGGCGTTCGAAACTTCTTTCGGTGATGCGCAGCTCATCCCGCAAATCTCTCAGCGAAAGTGCGCCTTGGGTTTCCTGGAGGCGGCTGAGCGCGGCTTCCAGCATCGGGTCTTCCTCCCGGCGGTTACGGTCGAGCTGTCCGGAAACAAATGCGAAAAGGCCCTGCAGGTGCGCTTCTCCCGGCGAAGGCCCGTCGGCAATATC
>NZ_CALNBI010000432.1 GCF_937874145.1 uncultured Chitinophaga sp.
CGCCAGCGACAGGTAATCCGCTTCTCCCCGCAGCGCACGGCGGCCGGTGTCCGTAATCTCCAGCGTTTCCCCGGTACGGACGACGACGCCGGCCCCGGTCATGCGGCTGAGGACAGCGGCCAGTTGGAAATCCCCGAACCCGTAAACCTTCTTTTCTTTCCAAAACCTTTCATAAAGCTGGTATTCAGCTGCGGGGCCCGCAGCCAGCTGTTCCAGGAAGAAATGTTCCAGGCTGTTCAGGCCGCTTTCCGCCGAAGGCAGGCGTTGGAGGTGCGCCAGGAGCGCGCTGCCGAGGAACGGGAGGTTCGGGGCCGATCTGCCCGTGAGGGCTTCCAGGGCGAGGGGGTTATTGTTGGTGTAGGCTTCCCAGGCGGCGGAGGCCAGCTGCCAGTCGGCCGCTTCCAGGTAGGCGCGCTTTTCGAACAGGGGCGGTAGTTGGGATGGTTGCAGCATGCCCATCCCCCGGAAGTCCGCCACATCGGGATGGCTGCCCGGCTGCACCACGCTGACGCGGGGCATGGGCGTATTGAGGCGTAATAAATATTGAATGAGGAACACCAGGTTGACCTGGCAGAACAGGTCGAACTCAAACCACAACACGATCTCTTCGTACCGCGATGCCTGCTGGAGGATTTTGCGGGTTTGGGCGATATCGGCCAGGTAGGTTTTCCGGTCAATACCATAGGCGCTTTGGAGATGGTCCGCCCTTTTCTCGAAAAACCGGCCGATATCGCAGCCCGCAGGGGTCATCCCCTCGCTGAGCATGTCGCGCCAGGTGAGCGGTTGGCCGGGCAGACCGCTCTTTTCGAATATTTCCCGCGTTGCGTCGCCGTTCAGGATTTGGAGTAACATAAAATAAAAACGGATTTTCAGTCAGGTAACGAATGTAACGATTAATTACACACCACGATGACTGAAAATCCGCTGCAGGACTCACTTACAGGTTTGTGTGGCTACCAACTGCCGCTGGCGCCGCCGCCACCGCCGGAGCCTCCGCCGAAGCCGCCGAAACCGCCGCCACCGAAGCCACCGCCTCCGCCGCCCCAGCCGCCGCCACGGCCACCGCCGAGACTGCTGCCGATCATGCCGCCGAGGATGCCGCCGATGACGCTGTCGCCACGCCGGGAGATCACCCTGCCTCCGCCACCACCGCCTCCGCCACGGGAGCCGAAGATCACGACGAGTATAATAATGAGTATGATTAGCCCGAAGAGCCCTCCTCCGCCGCCTTCGCCACTGGAATTGCTGCGGGGCACTCCTTTATATTCCCCGGCTGCCGCGGCGAAGATTTTATCGACCGCCTCGTCGAGCCCCTGGTAATAATGTCCCTGCTGGAATGCGGGCTTTACAATTTTATTGATGATCCCGAAGGCCACGGCATCCGGGACGGACCCTTCCATACCGTAACCGGTTTCGATGCGGATCTTGCGGTCGTCCATCGCGGCGAGGATGAGCACGCCGTTGTTTTTCTGGCCGCCGATGCCCCATTCGCGGAGGATTTTAAGGCCGTATTCTGAGATATCGTAATCGCCGGTGGTTTTGATGAGGACGATGGCGATCTGGGTGGATGTGCTATCGTCGTACGCCACGAGTTTCCGTTCCAGCTCGTCCACTTCGGACTGCACGAGGATACCCGCGTAGTCATTTACCAGCCGGGCGGGTACGGGCTTTTTCGGGATATCCTGGGCGAGGGCGCCCAGGCCGAGCCATACCAGCCCGAAGGCCAGGAACCAGCGAAGGCATACTATTTTTTTAAGCTTGTGCATCATTATCCGTATCTACTTTCCAAAAACAATATCGTCCGGCAGCTCGTTGGCGTCGCCGGATTCGAAGGGGAAATACCTGAGGAGGGATTCCCCGATTTCTTTCACGCAAACTTCGATGCCTTCCACGATGCGCTGGCCGGAAAAGTGGTGGCGCAGGAGATCGGCTTCGTGTTTCCAGAAGTCGTCGCCGACTTTTTCGTGGATGCCCTGGTCGCCCAGGATGGCGAACTGGTGGTCGCGCAGGGCGATGTACAGGAGCACGCCATTGCGTTGACGGGTTTTTTCCATACCGAGGGAGAGGAAGGCTTCGCGGGCGCGGTCCATCGGGTCCACGTATTCGCAGTGGCTTTCCACGAACAGGCGTATTTCCCCGGAGGTGAGCCTTTCGGCGAGCCGGATTGCCTGAACGAGGCGGGTTTTCTCTTCTTCGGTGAAGAATTCCTTTTTCTTAAAGGGAAACAGTTTCATGGGAAACGTATGTTAGGCATCCTGTAAAAGACGGCCGGGGGCAGTGGTTGCTGCCCCCGGGCCGTCCTTTCCGGAGGCGATGTTGCTAGAATTGCACTTTGGGCGCTTTGTCGGAGCCTTCCGCCGCCTTGAAGTATCCTTTTTCCTTAAACCCGCCGATGCCGGCGATGAGGTTGTTGGGGAAAGTGCGGATGGTGCTGTTAAACCCGTTAACGGCGGTGTTGAAGTCGTTGCGGGCTACCGCGATGCGGTTTTCCGTGCCTTCGAGCTGGGCCATGAGGGTTTGGAACTGCTCGGTGGTCCGCAGTTGAGGGTATTGTTCAACGGTCACGAGCAAACGGCTAAGCGCGCCGCCCAGTTCGCTCTGCGCCTGTTGGAATTTAGCGATGTTTTCGGGGGAAAGATCGTTTGCGTTCACCTGAACGGACGAGGCTTTGGAGCGTGCTTCGATCACTTTGGTAAGGGTTTCCTGCTCGAAATTGGCGGACCCCTTCACGGTGCTTACCAGGTTATCGATCAGGTCTGCCCGGCGTTGGTACTGGGTTTCCACGTTGCCCCAGGCTTTCTGCACGTTTTCGTCGCTCTTCACCATTCCGTTGTACTTGCTGCAGCCGAAAAATCCGAGCAGCACCAGGAGAATGATCACAATGATTCCAGTTTTCATATTGATTCTTTTTTTAATGAAATTAACGGGTATGCTCAAACCTACAAGAAATAACGGAAAGCGCAAAAACTGCTTTAGCGTAAAACGGTTACCAGCAAAGTTCCAGCGGTTACCAAACCATCCTTTGCAATCGTCAGAAAGTTGAAAATGGGATGGTGAAAAATATCTATGTTTGATCCGGATTTCCACCGGTACCAGAAAGTGAAAACAACCTTGGAAAAACCATGAGAATGCCAATCCTGTGATAAGTTATGACACGGACGTAACAGTTGGGTCTTCACTAACTCACTAATTTTTATTAACTTACTAAAAGTCATCTGCGTACATACAATGAGTGCACAACATATTCACATCCTCTATATAGATGATGAGATTCACAATCTGAATGCTTTTAAAGCCTCTTTCAGAAGAATTTATACGGTGCAGACTGCAGAATCGGCCGAGGAAGCGTACAAATTGCTGGAAGACCACGAGTTTCACATTATCATTTCGGACCAGAGGATGCCCAAAATGACGGGGATCGAGTTTTTCGAATCCATCCTGAACAAGTACCCCGAGCCCATCCGCATCCTGCTGACCGGCTACGCCGACATCAATGCGGTGATCGACGCGATCAACAAGGGGCAGGTGTACAAGTATTTCTCCAAGCCCTGGAATGATGAGGAGCTTCGCCACAACATCGAAAAGGCGTATGAAGTGTACGCCCTCCGCAAGGAGAACCGGGAACTGACCGAAAAGCTCCTCAGCGTGAACGAGCAGCTGGAGTTCCTGCTGCGGCAGAAGCTGATTTCCTAAGCGCAAACAGTTCGTCATAATTTGAGAAGGAAGGGTACGCCCTTCCTTTTTTTGTGCCCCTTTTCCCGGGAGGAAATGCTGAAAAGCCCTACAGCCGTACAAGTGAGTGACACAACGGCGGCCCGGGCAGCGGACCTTCCGGCGGCCGGTTATCATTTTTCCCCTTACGGAAACGGGCCGTGCGGCATTTTCCTTTAAATTGCGTCCATTGTGAACGTTTAATAGCTCAAAAATGCAAGTTTGGAAAGATTACCAGGCCCAGCACAAAGACCGTTTCCTGAACGAGTTGCTGGAACTGTTGAGGATCCCCTCCGTCAGCGCGGACTCCCGCCATAATGAAGACACGAAACGCTGCGCGGAAGCCGTGAAACAGCGGCTGGTGGAAGCAGGTGCTGACAATGTGGAGGTATGCCCGACTGCCGGTCATCCTATTGTTTACGGCGAAAAGATCATCGACGCCAAACTCCCTACCGTACTCGTTTACGGCCACTACGACGTGCAGCCGCCCGATCCCCTCAACCTGTGGGACAGCCCGCCGTTCGAGCCTGTGATCAAAGACAACAAGATCTTCGCGCGCGGCTCGGCCGACGATAAAGGCCAGTTTTACATGCACGTGAAGGCTTTCGAGACCATGTTCAACACCAATACCCTGCCATGCAACGTGAAATTCATGATCGAGGGCGAGGAAGAAGTGGGGTCCGGCAACCTGGGCAAATTCCTTTCCGAGAATAAAGACAAGCTGGCGGCCGACGTGGTGCTGATTTCCGATACGGCCATGATCAGCCTCGACACGCCTTCGCTCGACACCGGCCTGCGCGGCCTTGCGTACATGGAAGTGGAAGTGACCGGTCCCAACCGCGACCTGCACTCCGGCGTTTACGGCGGCGCCGTGGGCAACCCCGCCACCATCCTGGCGAAAATGATCGCTTCCCTGCACGACGAAAACAACCACATTACCATTCCCGGCTTTTATGACGACGTGGTAGTGCTTTCCGAAGCCGAGCGTGCCGCGCTCAACAGCGCGCCGTATGACGAGGCGGAATACAAACAGGACCTGGGCGTGGATGAGCTCTGGGGCGAGAAAGGCTATTCCACTTTCGAGCGCACCGGCACCCGCCCGACCTGCGAAGTGAACGGCATCTGGGGCGGTTATACCGGCGAAGGCGCCAAAACGGTGCTGCCTTCCAAGGCTTTCGCCAAAATCTCCATGCGCCTGGTGCCTAACCAGGACTGGGAGAAGATTTCCGAGCTGTTTGCAAAACACTTCGAGTCGATCGCTCCTGCGTCCGTAAAAGTGAAGGTAACGCCCCACCATGGCGGCGCGGCGTACGTGACCCCTACGGATTCCGTAGCTTTCAAAGCGGCCAGCGAAGCCATCAATGCCACCTTTGGCAAGCAGCCCATCCCGGTACGGGGCGGCGGTTCCATTCCCATCGTTGCCCTGTTCGAGAAGATCCTCGGGCTGAAAACGGTGCTCATGGGCTTCGGGCTCGACAGCGATAACCTGCACTCACCCAATGAGAAGTACGGTATCGACAACTATTACAAAGGCATCGAAACCATACCTTATTTCCACAAGTACTTTGCGGAACTGAGCGGCAAATAACGCCTAGCTAATAAAAGAGAAAGCCCGGCTGGTGAGAACCATGCCGGGCTTTTTTATGGTGTTTGAACCTTATTACTGTCTTACCGCCGCTATGCCGGGGAGCTCTTTGCCTTCGAAGAACTCGAGCATGGCGCCGCCGCCGGTGGACACGTAGCTTACTTTGTCGGCCAGGCCGAACTGGTTTACGGCGGCTACGGAGTCGCCGCCGCCTACGAGGGAGAAGGCGCCGTTTTCGGTGGCTTTCACGATGGCGTCGGCGATGGCTTTGGTGCCTCCCTGGAAGGCGGGCATTTCGAATACGCCCATGGGGCCGTTCCAGAGGATGGTTTTGCTATTGGCGATCACTTCGCTGAACGCGGCGATGGATTTTTTCCCGATATCGAGGCCCATCCAGCCGGCGGGGATGTTGTCGTTGGAGACTTCCTGGGTGTTGGCGTCTGCCGCGAACTTGTCGGCCGCGATGGAATCTTCGGGGATGAGGAGTTGTACGCCGAGGGATTTTGCCTTGGCGAGCAGTTCGTTGGCGAGGTCGAGTTTATCGTTTTCCACGAGGGAGTTGCCGATTTCCTTGCCTTGCGCCTTGAGGAAGGTGTATGCCATGCCGCCGCCGATGATGATGTTATTGGCTTTGGTCATGAGGTTTTCGATGATGAGGATTTTGTCGGACACCTTGGCGCCGCCGAGGATGGCGGTGAAGGGTTTTTCCGCGCTGTGGAGCACTTTTTCGGCGCTGGCGGTTTCTGCTTCCATGAGGAGGCCGAACATTTTCTTGTCTTTCGGGAAGAATTCGGCGATCACGGCGGTGGAGGCGTGTGCGCGGTGGGCGGTGCCGAAGGCGTCGTTTACGTAGATATCGCCCAGTTTGGCGAGTTTTTCGGCGAAGGCTTTGTCGCCTTTTTCCTCTTCTTTATGGAAGCGGAGGTTTTCCAGGAGGAGGACTTCGCCCATCTGGAGGTTGGAGGCTGCGGTTTCGGCGGCTTCGCCGATGCAGTCTTCCGCGAACTTCACGGTAGCGCCGCCGAGCAGTTTGATGAGGCGGTTTACCAGGTGGCGGAGGGAATATTTTTCGGAGGGGCCGTCTTTCGGGCGGCCGAGGTGGCTCATGAGGATAACGGCTCCGCCATCGGCCAGGATTTTTTTGATGGTAGGTGCGGCGGCTTGCATGCGGGTATCGTCGGTGATTTCGCGCTGATCGTTGAGGGGCACGTTAAAATCGACGCGTACCACGGCTTTCTGGCCTTTGAAATTATGCTGGGAGAATTGGCTCATGTTGGGTGAGATTTAGGAAAGTAAAGACAAAAAACCCTCCGCAGGCTGTTGAAGCAGCTGGATGCGGAGGGTTGGCTATATTTTGTACGCGGCTGATTATTTGGAGATCAGGCCAGCGAAGTGTTTCACGGTGCGTACGAGCTGGGAAACGTAGGACATTTCGTTATCGTACCAGGAAACGGTTTTCACGATCTGAACGTCACCCTGCGTCATCACTTTGGTTTGGGTGGCGTCGAACAGGGAGCCGAAATTGATGCCGATGATATCGGAGCTAACGATTTCGTCTTCGGTGTAGCCGAAAGATTCGTTGGCAGCGGCTTTCATGGCAGCGTTGATTTCTTCTGCGGTCACCTTTTTGGTGAGGATGGTGGTGAGCTCGGTGAGGGAGCCGGTGATGGTGGGAACGCGTTGTGCGTTACCGTCCAGCTTACCTTTCAGCTCGGGCAGAACCAGGCCGATGGCTTTAGCGGCGCCGGTGCTGTTGGGCACGATATTGGCGGCTGCGGCGCGGGCGCGGCGGAGGTCGCCTTTCGGGTGCGGGGCGTCCAGGGTGTTCTGGTCGTTGGTGTAAGCGTGGATGGTGGTCATCAGGCCGGTAACGATGCCGTAGTTGTCATTCATTACTTTGGCCATGGGGGCGAGACAGTTGGTGGTGCAGGAAGCGCAGGAGATCACTGTTTCGGAACCATCCAGGATATCGTGGTTTACGTTGTATACAACGGTTTTGAGGTCGCCGGTGGCGGGTGCGGAGATCACTACGCGTTTAGCGCCGGCGGTGATGTGCGCTTCGGCTTTGGCTTTGTCGGTGAAGAAGCCGGTGCACTCGATCACCACATCGATTTCGTGGGATTTCCAGGGAATCTGGGAGGGATCTTTCTGGGCATATATCTTCACTTCCTCGCCGTTTACAACGATCGCGTTGTCGGTGTGCTTCACGTCCTGTCCAAATCTACCTTGTGCAGAGTCATATTTCAGCAGATGCGCTAAAACCGCGGGGCTGGTAAGGTCGTTAATCGCTACGACGTCGATGCCGGGCATGTTGTAAATCTGGCGGAATACCAGGCGGCCGATGCGACCGAAACCATTAATACCAATTTTAAGAGAAGTTCCCATTTTACACTGTAGTTTGTAGATGAAAAATTGAGTAGCGAAATTACAAGGTTAGCGGGGATTAATCAATAGATATTTACTTAACCCAAATTTTTTTTGGAATTATCAAAATGGATACTACCTTTGCAATCCCAAACAGGGAACTGCCGCGTTGGTCAAGCGGTTAAGACGCCTCCCTTTCACGGAGGAATGACGGGTTCGATTCCCGTACGCGGTACCAGGTAAGAAAGGATCTCATTAATGGGATCCTTTCTTCTTTTACCCACCCCCGACTTTCAGAATACCGTAGAACCCTTTCCACCCGGCAAACCATAGACAGGTACACATTTTGTACGGAATACATGTAACAGTTCCACTAAAATGATACCACCATGCATGTAAAAACTGCCTTAGCTGCGGATCAGGCCGGCGCAATTGCATTATTGATCCTGGCCTTCAGCGCAGATCCCATGGCGCGATGGTCCCTCCCGGACCCGGTAACCTATCTTGCAGCATTCCCCTCCATAACAAAAGCCTTTGGCGGAAGTGCATTTGCAAAAGGTACGGCTTACATCTCCAGCGACTACACAGGCGCAGCCTTATGGCTGCCGCCCGGCATCACTTCTGATGAAGAAACGCTAAAAAGACTGTTCGACGAGCATACCCCTGACGATATAAAAGAAGATATGCAAGCCATATTCGGGCAAATGGAAAAATTCCATCCAACAACTCCTCACTGGTATCTGCCGATGATAGGCGTTGACCCCGTACATCAGGGCGCGGGAACTGGCGCTGCCCTCATGACGGAAGGACTTAAAGCCGTTGACCGTGATGGATCAATTGCTTATCTCGAATCCTCAAACCCCAGAAACATCTCACTTTATGAGCGTCATGGATTCGAGGTAATAGGCGAAATCCAATCAGGCAACTCACCTGTTGTAAGGCCCATGCTGAGAAAAGCGCGGTGAGCCGATTTGAAGGAAATATGCAAGATCAAACGGTAATTATCACTAAAACTCCTTATCCCCAAACTCACTGCCCGGCAGCTTCGATTTGCCCGTAAGGCGGTTCAGGTTATAACTCAGGCTGATGAGGAACACATCTGTTTCATAAATGTAATTGGTGGTCGTGAAAAAGTCGCGGCCGCTGGTTGTGATCCGCTGGCGCTGCGATTGCTGCATGCCCAGGTCGATGTTCTGCCATTGCAGTAAAGCGGAAAACCTGCCGTCCAAAAACGTCTTCTTCAGCGACACATTCGGCACCAGGAACCGAGAATCCTCACCCTGCGCCGTAGGGCGGGCGGACAGGTAACTAACGTTCCCCTGCACACTCCAATTGGCGCCCAGCTTGAAATTCGTATTGGCATTGATCGAATACACCCAGCGCGCATTATCCACCGACATCTTCTCCCCCAAAATGCTCAGATCACCCTTGATGTTGTATTTATAGATATTCCCCCCTGCATACAAACTCCACCATTTCGCCGGTTCCAGACTTAACCCCGCTTCCAGCCCCACAGACGACGCCGCTTCCGCATTCGTGAACACACGGTTCAGGATCGTATCGGCATATACACTGTTCACGCGCTGGATAGGGTTCTTGATATATTGATAGTACACCGTCGCGAAAACGGAACCTTTCTTCATAGTATGCACCACTCCCAGCTCGGCCAGGTCGATGAACGACGGCAGCAGGTCCGGGTCGCCCTGCTCCAGGGTTTCGGAATGCTCCCGCTCCGGTATGGGATTCAGTTCGTAGTTGTTCGTGCGCTGGATCCGTTTGCTGTAGCCCGCCTTCGCTTTCCACGACTGGCTGATGCCATACAGGAGGTTAGCCGAAGGGAACAAATTCGACAGGTTCAGCTGATGCGGCAGCGGGTCATAAGAAAGCCGGACCGTTCTGTCCGCATGCTCATACCGCAGGCCCGCCACGTACTCCAGCTTTTGGTACTTGCCGGAATATTGGGAATACACGGAATGCACCTGGTTGCGGGCGCTGGCGGAACCGCGGAACCGGTCCGCATCCGCCTGCGAAGCCTCGGGTGTTACGAAGTAATCGAACCTTCCGTCCTGCGTGTCGTGGCGGAACTGGTAACCGCTTTCCAGCTTCCCTTTCCCGATCGGCACGGCGTAATCCAGGCGGAGCCGGTAACCGTCGATCGGGTTCTCATATGGATTATACACCTCCTGCAACACCTGGGCGGTATTGGGCCAGGCGAGGTTCTTGTTCCGGGTATTGCCGAAAAGGCGCGCGCTTTCCATTAAAGCGGACGCAGTGAGGGTGGATTTATTCCGGAAAGTATGGGTATAGTCCAGGTTCCCCAGGTAAAAATTCCCCTGCTTCGTCTGCAGGTTTTCGTTGTAATAAGTGGTATTGCGGATCAAGCCGCCAGTGGCCATATCAGCCGCCGAATTTTCATACAGGATGTCTGCCCTGCGGGCCTGGAACCGCTTCCCGATAAAAAGCCCGGCGGAAAAAACGTTACTGGAATCAGCGGTGAAAGTAGCGGACGCACGGCCGGCATAATTGTATTTATCGAAACTCCGCTCGCCGTGAGACGGGAAGAAAGTCTGCACCCCGGTTGAAAAGTTCTTCGTGTACACCTCGCCTTCCCGGTAACCGGCATTGTCGTTCCGGGTATAGTTGCCGCCGATGGAAACGTCCCATTTCTTCTTTTTCCAATTGACGGTCAGATCGCCGCCGAAGCGCTTCGGTTTTTCTTTGTTACCATGGTCGCCCGTGCTGGGGAGCCCGGCCATAACATTGGCGGAGAGGGTCAGCCCGTCGGCCGCGCCTTTCTTTGTAACGATATTGATGATGCCGCCTTTGCCGTCGGGGTCGTATTTGGCCGAGGGCGCGGTGATCATTTCGATGTTTTCGATGGCATTGGCAGGGAGCTGGCTGAGCACCGTCCGCGCGTCGGTGATCACCGGTTTCCCGTTGATCATGACCAGGAACCCGGACGAACCACGTACGCTGATGCCGCCATCGCCATCCATAGAAACGGAGGGCAGGTTCTTCAGGACATCCATGGCATTGCCGCCCCTGGCGGATTCAAACTGCCCGGCGCGGTAAGACTGCCGGTCGATTTTATTCAGCACCTCTGCCTGTGTTCCAGTGACGTTTACTGCGTTCAGCATGGCGCTTCCGGGACTGAGCGCTGTGCTGCCCAGCTGCAGCTTTGTGCCGGCGGCAAGGGAGATACTCCCAATGAAACGCGTCTGATAGCCCATGTACAAAATCCTGAGGTAATAATCGCCGGGCGACAATTTCTCCAGCACATAGCCGCCCCGGGCGTTCGTAAGCGTACCGGCAACGATGGAAGAATCCGTTTGCCGGAAGAGCGCCACGCTGGCATATTCCAGGGGCTGACCGCCCTTTTCGCCGTTCACGGTTCCGGTAATAACAGCCTTTTGCGCCACGGCAGCCTGGGCGATGATCAGGAAAATAAAGAGTATCGGTAATCTGCAGTTCATCTGGGACGATTAAATAAAAATCGTCGCAAAGATAAGCGGCCATTGAAAGGTGGAATTGTAGGATCGTGGGCAATTATTGTAGAATCATTGCTTCGAAAGGGCCATGTCGCGGTATTTACGGGGAGTGAGGCTCGTGTGTTGCTTAAAGAAATGCGCGAAATGGGGAGAATCGGAGAACTGCAGGTCGGCGGCTATCTGCTTTACCGGCAAAGCCGTGGCGGAAAGCAGCATTTTAGCTTCCAGGAGCACCCGCTCATTAATGATGGAGGCGGCCGTTTTACCGGTCGATTTTTTACAGGCGGCATGCAGGGTCCCGACGGTCGTATTCAGCCGGCTGGCATAGAACTTCAGCTGCCTGCTTTCCTGGAAATGCTCGTTGACCAGGCGCTTGTATTGCTGGAAGAGCCCATCCGCCAGCCCTGCCCCGCCCACCTTCGTTCCTGCCACCGTTTTCAGCTTGATGACGAGCAGGTGGAGGAAAGCGCCGGCGACCGTATCTGCCATCCCGCCGGCCTGAAACTCCCCGTACAGCTCCGCGAGGAGGGGAAAAAGGCGGGCCTCTTCAGGGACAGATGTACAGGCAGCGAGCCCGTACAGGAAATCTATGTCTTCCTTCAACAGCAATTCTTCCCTGAACAGCAAGACGTAACCTTTGGGCAGCGCGGAGAAGTTCCAGCAATGGGTTTGGCCGGGCCTCAGATAAAACGCCACCGGTGGATTAACGTCATAGCGGCTATCATCGATTTCATGGAAGCCGGCTCCTTCATCCAGGAATATCAGCTCATGGTAATCCGCGTGGCGATGCGGCCGCGTGGGCTTGATGACTGCTTTCATCGCGCTGATCTTGAAGCGGCTGTCTGCCGAAATTTTCGATTTTACCGGTATGCCGTCCAATGCTTTTCCCATCCCGTTCAAGATACGCAACCTGGCGGTGAGAATCAAACGGGATCTCCGGTATCAGGTTGCCAACACCTGCCTGCGAAAAGAAGCCCGGCGCTTCGCAGCAACCGGGCCATAGGGCTGGGACTTGACTTTTACTTCTCAGATTGGATTTATTATTTGCCAGTCAACCCGAATACATAATTCAGCTCCGGATCTTTGGCGGACCGTACGTAATCCAGGTATTTCTCCAACGGAACTTCCCGGTCGGGGATCACACCTCGTCCATTATCATTCGTCGCATTAAAGAAAAATATTTCGGACATGGGAACGGTCAGGATGGATTTTGTATTCGGCAACTTATAGCGCAGGAACCAGGCCGCGGTAGTGGATTGCTCTCCGCTGCCGGTTTCTTTTCCTACGATGAGCCCACGCTTGTTCTTCTGCACCAGCGAAGCGAAATAAGTGGCGGCGGAAACAGTTCCTCCACCGGTCAGCACATACACATTTCCTTTAAAGCTGTCTTTATCCGGCGGAAAATTTTCCAGCAGGCCTTCGCGGAGACGGGCGTTGCCCAGGTAGTACCCGCTGGCAGTGTCCAGATCAAATCGCTGGTACATGAAGTTGAGCAGGTTTCGGATCTCTTCTTCGCTCATGGGCCCTCCGTTCTCATTCACCAGGTATTCCCGGTTAGTTATGCCAATGGTACGGGTACGGTAATTATACTCGTTGCGGAAGGGTTGCCGGGCGAGGAATGAGAACAGCAATGCGGAAATGGCTGGATTCCCCCCTCCGTTGGTCCGCACATCGATCACGACATGCTTATATCCCCGCTTATTCACTTCTTTGAAGAATTCGCTGAATTCCTTATACGCGTATGCTTCCTGTACCGCGAATGAATTAACGGTGAGGATCCCGGTATTTTGTTTTTCGTCATAAGACGGATAGATCACCTGGGATCGTTCCAGCAGGTTAACAGGCACAACGGCAAGGTTTTGGGATTTGAAAGCCCGTTGCGGATCGGCGGCGGGCAATTGCGCCCGGCGGATTTGTTTTTCTCCCGGCGCCCTGTATTCGATATCGTAGCTTGTGCGGGTGGCATAATGCAGGCTGTACCGGGTCTGAAAATCTGAATAGACGCGGTCTACGCCTGTTTCTATAAATCCATCGCTGTAAGTAGCGCCGGCAATGATATCCAACAGCGTATCCACGGGTTCCTGGTTGATACGGAGGATTTCCGCGCCGAAGGGAATGGCTTCCCCGCGGATGTTCACCAGCATTTTGCCCCGTTCAATTAATACGGGCAAAGGGAACAGGCGCATCTGGCTGTATAACATCCGTCCGTCGTCGGCTGCATAGCCCATGCTGGTGTGCACGTCCCGGAGCAGGCGGATGGGCGCATACCTGCTGCAGGCCGGGATATCCGGCGCCGATGCCATTTTTCCGAGCAGGGATGCCGTTTGCCGCTTGTATTCCAGCGAATCGGTGAATTTATATGGATTGGGATGCTGGACGCCCAGAATATCCATCGCCAGCTTCCAATCTTTTATCAGGTCTTCCTGGGTAAAGGAAGTATACAGGCGCTCCTGCGCAATAGTCACCTTTCCGCCGAGTAATAACCCCGCGGCCAGGATGCCAAAAATCGTTCTCATATTGTGTTTATTAAATTTTAAGATCTGATCAATTCCAGGATACCTTCATTTCGGATGATCATCATACCCTGGCGGTCTTCCGTAATGCCTTCCTTCAACCGGTATGTGTACCGCGGATGGGCGCCCTCCATAACGGTGGGCATGAAAGCAAACTGTATATTCGGATATTTTTTCAGCGCCGAACCTACTTCTATGATGTGGGTGGAAACGATGAACAGGCAATGCTGGTATTCTGCGAAACCTTCGGTGACGGCCAATGTTCCGTCATAAGCGTCCTTAACATTCGTTCCCTTGAATAATTCATCGAACATCAGCAGCAGGTGCCGGCCGGTTGCAGCAGCTTCCGCGGCCTCCCTCACGCGCACCACTTCAGCATAGAAGTGGCTGTATCCCAGGCTGATATTATCTGCGACGTTTATACTGGAGAAAATCCCCTCCCGAACGGAAAACACCATTGCGTCCGCCGCTATGGGAAATCCCGTATGCGCCAGGTACACCGCGATGCCAACCGATTTCATCCAGGTGCTTTTGCCGGCCATATTCGCGCCCGTGAGGAACACCACATTGTGATCCTGCCGCAGGCTGATGTTATTGCCGACGGCTTTGTCCACACAGGGATGCCGCAGATTGTCCGCTTCGAGCATATTACGGCCGGCGGGCAGGGCCTGGGCAAAATTGAAACCAGGCTGCGCGGCTACGGCCCCCACTGCAATATTCACATCGCATTCAAATATGAAGTCCAATATGGCGATGCATGCTTCACGCTGCGTATTCCGGATCATGCAATCGAAACGGGCAATATTGCTGATGGAGATATTCGTGTAAATATCCACCTCCAGCAATTCCGCCATTTCCTTATTCGTGAGCAACCGGTGTACCGACTGTACCCGCTCGCGGAAAGGCCCCGGCTGCTGCAGCAAGTTCTCCACGAGGGCGTAACAGCGTTTAAGTACGATGAGGGTGGCCTGCAATCCCTGGATCCGCACTTTGAAGCGGTCATCATGCGCCAGTACGGACAGTGTTTTCTGAACGACCACCGAAGCGAGTGCGCCAAGCCTGCCCTGACGCCCGGCTGCGTCCGTGTATTCCTGCATCAATAATACCTGCCCGGGATCAAACGGAAACGCCAGCGACGCATCCCTGAAATACCCGAAGATTTCCGTGCGCGCATTGATGACAGACGGGTCTGTTGACGGATTGCGGTACATCTTTTCCAAGAGCTTTTCCCCGCCCCGCGTCCTTACCCTGTCGAATAACTGGTAAACCGATCCCTGCCGGAATTTCCCGAGGATATTCAACTCGTCCAACGATTGTTTATCTATGATAAAACTCATACTAACGCTTTTTCCCGTTTTTCAAAATATCGAGTATTCCTTCATTACGGATAATGATCATACCATGCCTGTCGTCTGTGATGCCCTGTTCGAGCCGGTAGGTATATTCGGGCTGATGCCCTTTCATCCGGGTCGGCAGATAACAGAACGCTACTCCCGGTGTTGCTGACAACTCCTCGCCTGCCTCCACGATATGGGACGAGATGATAAAAAGGCTATCCTTCCTTTCGGCGAATGCCTGTATGACGGCGACCGTACCTTCGTGAGCGTCTTTAACATTCGTTCCGCGGAACAATTCATCGAACAGGATGAACAGGGATTTCCCGCTGTGAAGGGCCGCGGCTACTTTCTTCACCCGGAGCACTTCCGCGTAGAAATGGCTCGCGCCGATCCCGAGGTTATCCGGCAGGTTGATAGTCGTAAAAATGCCATCCATCACCGGGAACTCCATATACGAAGCCGCTACGGGAAAGCCCATGTGCGCGATATACACCGCGGTACTGAACGCCCTGAGGAATGTGCTCTTCCCTGCCATATTGGCCCCGGTCAGGAAAATGATGTTGCGGGAATTGTCCAGCGAAAGATCGTTCGCCACCGCATTTTTCAGTTCGGGATGATATACGCCTTCCACCCGCAAAGCGCCGGACGCCCTGGGCAGGGGCTTCGCAAAAATAAACCTGCGCGTGTTGGCCACCCCGGCAACAGCAATAAAGACATCCAGCAGATACGTAATATTCAGCACCCGCAGTATCTTACTTTTCTCCCGTTGGCGCAGCAGCACATCAAAAGCCGTTGTGGCCGCGAAGGATAGTTTTTGCCGGGAGACATCCTGGAATACCGGCGCCAGTGCTGGATCGGCAAATAACTGCCGCAATTCCATCCGTTCCTGCTCCAGGCCTTTTACACCGGCAACATCACCGGTTTCCACGAATTCCCGCATCTGCTGCAGCCACGTTATCACCGCAGCCACGCCAGATGCAATTTCCCGCTCGCCCGGGTTGGCAGACGAACCATCGTCTTCCATCCCCAACCGGAGGTATTTTTCCACCCCATCCAATACGGCTCCTGCAAACGGGAAACGGGTTCCCATTCCTGCAAATGCGGCGATAATACCCGACCGCCGCGTAATCTCATCAGGATCGCAGAGCGGATGATGAAACATATCCATCATTAAAGCTTCTCCCCCATGGGTACTTGTTTCGTTATAAATCTGCAGGATGCCGGACTGATCCCTGCCGGGAAACAGGCGCAGGTCGGCTATCGTTTGCTCATCGGTCTGTAAATACATACTCATTTTCCGTTATTTTCTTTTTCTGCGAACCAGCAAAAGGACACCCAGCAGCAGGATCGCGCCCGGGATCACGTACACGTACGTTATCCGGATCACCTTCCCCTGCGCCAGGTTCAGCTTCATATACTTATCCGTTGCGGGAGGAACGTTGTGATAAACCGGGTATTCGTTATACATCATCCAGCTGTAGCCGGCATTGGCGAAACCACTGCCATCGGTGCGCAGCGCGGACATGAAATCCGCATCCCCGCACACGATAATGCGCTGTTCGCGGTTGCCTACTTTCCGTTTCATGGTAATGCCTGCCTGGTATTGGTCGCGCCTCACATCACCCCCCTTCGGATCGAACACCGGCGCGGCGGAATCGGCTACAAACACGCCTTTCTCTATCCAGGTTTTTTCATCCGGTTTCACCGGCATGATGCCTTCTATCTCAAATCCCTTATCCTCTACTACATGAAGGTTGGCGACACCGGCAGTTAGAAAGCCCGTTGGCTGGGTGGTGTCGAAGCGGTAATAGTAGAGCATCGGCTCATCCGCCATGTAATGCGCCGCGCGCGGCAAAGTGATGAGATGATGATGCGCCTGTTCGTGTTTGTGCAGTTTCACGATGAGCCCGTCTTCCACCTGCACGCCCAGCGTTTTAAGGATGGGGTTCATCATCTGCTGCTTGCCGGGCTCCGCATACAGGATGGCATTGCGGCCGCTTTCGAGATATCCGATAATCTTGCGTTCCTCTTCCGCGGCCAGGGCCGAACGGGGATCTGCCACTACCAGAATATCGGTTGAATCGGGGATATCCTGGTATTTCAGGTTCAGGGTATCAATATTCACGCCTTTATTAACGAGCGCACCGCGGGCGGCGTAATTCAACATATGCCCGCCATGCTCCCTTTCACCCAGCTTATAGGGGGAACGCTCGTAGTGGCCGGTCGTGAAGGAGATCATAGGCAGGCTGTCGCGGGTTAAGCGACGGATCAGCCCGGAAACATGGTTCTGGTTCGGCCAAACTTCCATGTCACCATAAGTCCGGAGAAATTCCTTCCTCCCTTTATACTCCACCAGCATCGTCATGTTATAATTCACCGGCGACAGATCGATCTTCTTACGCATTTCTTCCGGCTTCTGGTAGATGGAAAGCCTTTCGTTGAGCAGGTCCGCCGCCTTTCGGGCCGCTTCGTGCACATCGGATGCGTTCAATTGCCGCAACAGCAGGGTATCGCCTTCGGCGAGATCATAGTAATATTCATACTTCAGATGAAGGTTGGGATAAAACCGCCTGTACTGTTCCCAGTAGTTCCATACATACAGGTTCCTCATTTCCGGTACGCCGGCACGAACGCCGGTCCCGAGCAGATTCACATATAAAGTAACATCCAGGGGCGAGCCGTCCAGCTCTTTGACCACTTGCTGCGTATTCTCGTTGATAGTGTGGATCTTTTTCCTGGTCACATCCAGATATCCTACATAATGCGGGCGTGAGCTGAAATATCCCAGCGCCAGCACCAGCAAAAACAACCCGGTATAACGCATAAAAGATACGCTCCATGGTTTCGATTCCTGCGTGCTTTTGAGCCGGATGCAGGAAAAACCTACGAACATGCCGATGATCAAAAGGAAGTAGGCGAGATCACGGGTTGTGATCAACCCGGCCATCATCCGCTCCGCCCTTTCGGCCAGCGACAAAAACCAGGTAAGGTCGCGCACAAAATCGTACTGCTGCCACAGCATATGCAGGGAATTCAATACAAACAGCAACGCAAAAGTCAGAATACCCGCAACGATCTGGTACCCTGTGCAGCAGGAAATAAACAGGCCGATAGCCGCATACGTCCCCGATAACAGGAACATGCTCAGCAAGACCGCCATATACCAGTTATAATCCACATCCACGATCGTAAACAGCCCGGTGACCATGAACACGGCCACACACGCGATCAGCACGAGATTGAAGGCCATCAGGCCGAGGTATTTCCCCAGTACGACCTCCCAGGTCCGCACAGGAGAAGAGTATAATAATTTAATCGAACCCGATTGTATTTCCCTGTTCATCACCCCCATCGTTAACAAGGGCAGGAAAAGATACAGGTTAGACAATATGGCGCCATATACTCTCCCGAACAGCACAATGGAAAGCCCTGCGCCATCGAATCCCTTCCAGTTCGGATCGGATTCCAGCATAACGTCCTGCATACGCAGGTGCCCTACTACCGGGTCCACATATTGTATCGCACAGACTACAAAGAAAACGACGATCAGGAACCAGGCGATCGGAGAATAAAATAAGGTTCGCAGTTCCGCTTTGGCTATTTTCAGAATAATTCCCATGGTCAGTTTACTCTTTTGTTTTGAGTCGACAATTGTTTAAACACATCATCCAGCAGCGATTTCTCCAGCTGAATTTCCTGCAGCCTCCAGTTTTCCCGCACGCTGGCCGCGATCAGCCTTTCCGTGATCTCGGCGCCCCCGGTGAAGTACACCCGGCATTGGCGGTTGGACAGGTACTGCACCCGTTGCACGCCTTCAATCGCTTTCAAGGCATGTTCGGCGGGCATTTGGTCCATGTGCATCAATACGGACTGCGGTTTCAGGTAATTATTGAACGCGTCCATGGAATCGGAGAAAACGATCCGGCCGCCTTCGATCATGATGATGTCCCGGCAAAGGATGCTGATCTCGTTCAGCACATGCGATGACAGCAGCACGGTATGCTGTTCCCCGATTTCCCGTATCAGTTTGCGCGCTTCTATGATCTGGTTCGGATCCAGCCCGTTGGTGGGCTCGTCCATGATCACCAGCGCAGGATTGTGAATGATGGACTGTGCTATTCCCACCCGCTGCCGGTAGCCCCCGGAAAGGTTACGGATCAACCGGTGGCTGAAATGTGCGATGCCGCATTTATCCATTGCTATATCCACGGACTTCGGAATATGTTTCTTTTCCACATAGCGCAGCCCCGCTGCGTAGGTCAGGTATTCCCGCACCGTAAAATCCATGTGCAGCGGTGGCGTTTGCGGCAGAAAGCCCAGTTGCCGCTTGGCCAGCAAACGGTCCTTCTGTTTATCGATCCCGTTGATCAGTACCGTTCCTTCCGTTTGACTGAGCACACCGGCGATAATATTCATGGTAGTGGACTTTCCCGCTCCGTTGGAGCCCAGCAAACCCACTACGCCGTGCCGTTCGATTTGGAAATTGATATCCCGTATCGCCCAGGTACTGGTATACCGGTGCGAAAGGTTTTCCACTTTCAATATTGATTCCATATGTATTTATTATCTGTAGAAGAACGTGCCTGCACGTAACGGCACTGCGGTTGTGCCGCCGCTCAGCAGGATAGTTGCATGATTTTGCAGGTAAGTATTGTTGAAATTAGGATATTCTCCCACTCCAGTTTGTACGCTCGCAACCAAAACTTCTCCCGTTTCCGCATCCCGGAATTCGAATTCGTAATCAGGAGCGGATGCATCGGCCGTGAACCGGAAGAATTCTGACAGGCTTCGAAAGGCTAATCCAGGGACCATTGGCGCTGATTCACCTTTCAGGTAAACATCCACTTTGGCAGTGCTGCTCATATTGGCGAAACGGAAATATGTTACGCTGTCGCGGGATGCGGGAACCGGCAGGATATCCTTCACCAGCAATCCGTTCACCGTATTCTTCTCCCCGGTAAAAAACAGGGAGTACATGCCTCCCGGTTGCAATTCCAGTTCGGAATGCCAGGCGGGCGGGTCGGCAGACAATGTATCCGGGTTTGCATATACGGACATGAAGCGTTCGTTATCCGGGAAAGTCAGTTGCCCGTTGCGCTGGTTATTTAACCGCATTGCAAAAGCATACACGATGGAATGCCCCGGCGCAAGGTTTACGTAGAAGGAGGTTCCATCTCCCATTGTATTGTACACCTGGACTACTGCCGGCGGGTTACGGTGAAGGGTATCTTTCCGGCAGGAAGACCAGCTGGCTGCGAGCAGGCCCAGGAATATGGCGAGCGCCGGTTTGGCGTATCGGGTGAATGATCTCATTGCACGTTGTGTTTAGGATTTTGAACCAGGTTGTTGTTCTTTGCGATTTCTGTGGCGGGGATCGGGTACAGTAACTGATGTTCTCCCTGCCATGGCTGCTTCCAGCGTAATTCGGAAAGAACGGCTTCCGCCATGCCGGTGCGCTTCAGGTCGAGCCAGCGGTGGCCCCATTCGCCGAAGAGCTCTAACTGCCGCTCCTCCCTGATCAGTGCCAGCACCTCGGCTTGCGGCAGGTTTTCATCCAGCTCGGGGGCGTCCGCCCGCTTGCGAAGCACATTGATATCTCGGATCGCATCCTGCAGTACGCCGCCCTGCATGCGGGCGATGGCCTCCGCGCGGATCAGATAGAGTTCCGCCAGGCGCATGACCACCAGGTATTCCTCCTGTGGCGCCATGAACACCGCGTTATGGTTTCCCGTCTTGTATTTATGCATGCCGAACAGCTGGTTCCCTAAGTCCGATATCCAGTGCTGCTTCCTTTTGTCCGCCGGGTCAAACAATGAGGCGGTCCCTTCGGTCAGGTAATATTGCGGAAGTTGTCCTGCTGCGCCGGCATTCATCAACATGCCGATAGCGGTCGCATTCTTCAGTTCCGGATCCTGGTTCGTCTGCATCAGTTCCAGGATCGTTTCGCGGCTGCCTTTGCGGAAAACGCGGTTGAGATCCTGCTCCAATCCAAACAAGGCGGTATTTCCTATCAGCGACGATGCATGCGCAACAGCCGCCGGGAAATCCTCCATATAAAGGCTCACCCTGGCCAGCAGCGCCTGCGCAAAACATTTATTCACACGCACACGCTCACCCGCGCCGGCTGAAAAATCGGCATCCAGGAGCGTAATGCTTTCCTGCAGGTCACGAATAATCTGCGCATTGACCTCCGCCACCGGTGTTCGCCGCATACGGGCAGCCTGGTAAACGTCTGTCGTCAACACGAGCGGCACATCTCCATAAAAATTGACGAGGTAGAAGTAAGCAAAAGCGCGCAGGGCCAGGGCTTCTCCCCGGAATTTACTCCTGGCGGGAGCGGTCAGCAAAGGCGCATCCGAAGCCGCGAGCCCTTCCAGGATGGCGTTGATATCGTAAACGGATTTGTAAGCGGTCAGCCAGAGCTTGTCCGAAACAGCGCTGTTGCGCTCATTGAGGCTGTTGGTGGCCAGGAAGGCAATCACTCCATTATTGGCGGAAGGAGAAGGTATCAATTCGTCGGACGACAACCCGCCGAGAAAGGCGGGTTGCCCCGACCCGAAATTTTCCATGGCGCCCACGATCATATTGCCGGGCGCCTGGCCGTTCACCAGTTTGCTGTAAATACCCGACAAGGCCCATTCGGCCTGTTTATCCGTTGTAAACACATCTCCGGTCGTGATTGTATCCACCGGCGGGTCTACCTGTATCCATTTTTTACATCCCGCTATCATGATACATGAAAACAGGCAGGTGATATATAGTATTTTTTTATAGTCAAACATAGACATCCTGTTTTAAAAAGTTAAGCTCAGGTTAGAACTGATCGTACGCGGGATCGGTGATGCATTGTTGATATCCTGGATAACCGGGTCCACACCGATGTAAGAAGTAAATGTGAATAGGTTCTGGGTTTGAACCGACACGGAAGCCCCCTTCAGCCTCAATCTCCGCAACAACTTGCCCGGCAGGCTGTACGCCAGGGCTACGTTGGTGAACTTGAGGTAGGATGCATTCGTGTATCCGCCATCCGACATCGCCATGAGTGTGCTATTGGGATTGGAGAAAGTTGTATAGCGGGCGTACTGCGCCTGGTCTCCCGGCTTCCTCCAGTGATGCTGTTCCACTTCTTTGGGGAGCATGCCGTTCCGCATCTGCCCCAACTCAAGCGTAGTAAAAGGATTCCTGGCTATCTGGCTGCGGTAGGCGAAACTTACATTCAGGCTCCAGCCGAGGTAACTGGTATTCATACCAAATCCGCCGTAGTACCTTGGCGAAAGGTCCTTTTCGATATACCGGTCGTCTTGTGCGTCTTGCGGAATCTTTCCCGAACCGGTGCGGGTGATCATGCCGTCTTTATTGCGGTCTTCGAAACTATAGTCGCCGGTAGCGGGATTTACGCCGGTATACCGCAGCAGGTACACGATCTGCAAAGGCTTCCCGATCATGTATTGCGATGCGTAGGCCGAATTTTCCAGCCCGGGATATTCCGCCAGGATGTTTCGGTTACGGGAGAAGTTGAACCAGAGGTTTACATTCCAGTCGTTGTTTCTCACCACACTTCCCTGCGCGGCAATTTCTACCCCGGAATTCTGAATTACGGCATCCCAGTTGCCCAGGATGGAACCGAAACCTGTGTATTCAGGCAGGGTGATGGAAGTCAGCTGCTTGCCGCTGCGGTCGCGGTAAAAAGAAGCTTCCACACTGATCCTGTCTTCCAGGAACCCGAGGAGCAGGGCCGCTTCGGTTTTTGAAGTGCTTCCCCATTGGAAATCCTGCACCGGGGCCCGGATCGAGTGAAAACCGGGGACGCCGTTATAGGGGTATAATTTCGTGCCGTTGGTGGAACTGGATCCGAAGAACGAGCCCCATCTCGATAAATATTCATAATCGCCGATTCCGTCGCTGCCCGTCAACCCGGCGCTGGCCCTCAGCTTAACGGTGCTGACGAATGCGGGGAGGGCACTTTTGAGCCAGGGTTCGGAAGAAGCGATCCAGGCCAGGCCTAAAGAGCCGAAGTTACCAAACTGGCGGCCCGGTCCGAAGCGGGAAGACCCGTCGCGGCGCGCATTCAGGTTGATCATGTATTTTTCATCCCAACGGAAACCGAGTATGCCGAACAAACCCATATATCGATACTGGCCCTGACCGTCATAAGTCATAGACATCTGAGCGTTGGTGACGCTGCGCAGTAATTCGTCGTTGGCATATCCCATCCCGATTTGCGTCAGGCTGTTCCCCCGTACTTCCTGCATGCTGCCGCCTGCCTGCACGTTCAGCATGCCCCTGGAAATCGGCGCCTGGTAGCTCAGCTGCGGCTCCAGCGTCCATTGGGAACTGTTGGAATTACCATAGTAGGCAATGGCGCCGGGAGCGTAAAAAGGGTCTTGCGAAGCGGCGGGCCCCATCATGATATTCTTATTCTGGTTGAAGGAATACCCGGCCGTAGTGGCGAAGCTGAGCCCGCGGATGATCTCGTAATTCACGGACAGGCTCGTCATCGCAACGTGCGACTTACTTTCACTGGGCTGCTTCAAAGATGAATGCGGGAAATTGCTCATCCATTCACCCCGCCAGGGAACAAAATTAAAATCGCCGTTGGGCAGGTAAATATCGGGCGCATTTGGCGGCAGGGCGGTGATATTGTTGATGGAAACCGCTTCCACATCCGTCATCGACAACCTGCTGACCGCATTGATCCGCAGTTTCTGGTTGGAACTGATATGATTGAGGTTTACATAAAAGGCAGATCGCTGATTCTTCCCTCCGTTGTTCATTAATTCCTTCTGATCATAGAAGTTGAAACCCACCGTGTACGAGGTATTCAGCAATCCCCCGCTCAGGCGCGCATCCACGTTCGTCTGGTTACCGGTCCCGATCAGCTCCCGTTGCCAATCCGTATAGGAGGTCGTATCCCATAACATCAGGTCGGGGGCATTGTAAATCGTAGGCGTAGTGCCGCTCAGCATATGTGCTTCCCGGCGCACGTCGAGGTATTGCTTCGTATTCATCAGCGGCAAGTAGCGGGGGATGGAAGTGGTTCCGCGGTTGATGCTCAGGTTGAAGCTGGTTTCTCCCTGTTTGTTTTTCCTGGTCGTGATGAGAATAACGCCGTTGGCGCCGCGCGAACCGTAGATAGCAGTGGCATCCGCGTCCTTCAGCACGTCTATGCTTTCGATATCCCTGGGATTGAGAAACAACAGCGGGTTCTCTCCGTTTGTGTTCGTTATCCCGGCTTGTACCGAGCCGTTGGACATCTCCCGTTTACGAAGCGGATGGATTTCAAGTGTGTTGAAGGGCACACCATCTATCACATACAGCGGTTCCACCAGCATCGTTCCGTTCAACACGGACCGCCCGCGGATTTCCATTTTCAACGGAGCGGCGGAATTACCGCTTGAAGGCGTGATCACCAGGCCGGGCACGCGCCCTTCCAGCGCCTGGTGTATATTCATGACGGGTTGTAACTCCAAATCTTTTCCCTTAACGGAAATTATATTCCCCGTTGTCAGCCTCCGGGACGTGATCCCGTATGGTTTGATCTGAATCTCGTCGAGCTGGGAAGAAGTTCGTGACATGCGAAGAATGGCATTCACCGCATTGGGCACGATGATTGCATCGCCGGCACGTGAGTTTTTCGCGGGAGAAACCAAAACCAGTTCATCGATATTTCCTTTTTTTACACGCAGGCGAAGGGGCTCATAGCCGATGGCGGACATTTGCAGTTCTTCATCATAATTCACTTCTATCCTGAAAACACCGTCGCCCCCTGTGGTGGTTCCCCGGTTAGTGCCTGCGATCCGTACGGTCACCCCGGGAATCGGTACGTTATCTTCGGCTACGATCTTCCCTGACACGGGTGTTCCCGTTTGCGCTTCCGGATAAACCGGTTGCGGGATTTTCCGGGAAAGGATGATTGTTTTATCCTGGATCACATACCCGACCGGCTGTTCTTTGAAAAGCAAATCCAGCAGTTCATGCAGCGGCATATCCCTGACATCGAACGAAACAGGCCGCGCACCGTTGAGCATATCCCGGTTGTAGAAGACCACATACCCCGTTTGCTGCTTGATGGCGGCGAAAACCGTGGTAAGTGATACATCTTTCCCGGAAAGCGTTACGGACTGTGCGGAACTGGAAGCATGTACGTGGATCAGCACCACGGTTAGCAGCAGCGCGGTTAATTTCATAACCCTGAAGATTTTGGTGATAACGGACCTTGACCCCGGCCCACGGTTAGCCGCAACCGGGAAAAACCCGGCAGCGCATGCATTTTTTTGCATACCTTTAAACTGTTTTTGTTGTTACAATTAGGATTCAGCTCCGTTTTGGACCAGCTAAAACATCTTGCCGGGAGTGGTTCCAACACTTCCGGTTTTTTTTTGCCGGCCCCTCATGTCTATTTAAAATTCTACATACTCAAGGTAATATTATCAATTTCCGTCCTTCCAGTTTATACTTTACACCGGATGTTTCCAGCGCCACCAATAACCCCTGCAGGCTGATGTTCCGCGTCATTTCACCGCCGAACGTGATATCCGGCACCGCTCCCGCGTACACGACCTCGATATCGTACCATCGTTCCAGTTGTTTCATCACTTCCTGCAAACGCGCTCCCTCGAAATTGAACAGTCCGTTTTTCCAGGCTATTGCCTTCGACAGGTCGGCTTTCATTACCTGTGGCCGTTCTCCCGGCTTGTCTACCGCTGCGAGCTCGCCTGGTTTAATGATAACACCGTTCACCCTTACGCGCCCCTGCAACAGGGTCGTCGTCACCAACGCTTCGTTGTCATAAGCGTTCACGTTGAACCGGGTCCCTAACACGGCGACTTCTGCCCGGTCCGCTATATTCAGCAAGAAGGGCGCGTCCGCATCCTGCGCTACTTCCATATACACTTCTCCTTTCACTTCTACTCTTCTTTCTTTCCCGTTGAACGCCGTCGGATACCGGATTGAGCTGCCCGCATTCAACCAAACACCCGTTCCGTCAGGAAGCGTGAGCTGGAACTGGCGGCCTTTTGGTGTGGTAAGACTATTGAATCGCACCTCAGCACTTCCTTCTTCCAGCGGGTCATACAACAACCGGCCTTCTTTCAAAATTGCCATGGACCCTTCCTCGGCGGCCAATCTTCCATCGCTGAGGCTATCCAGTACGAGGCGCGTGCCATCCCCTAAAGTCAGCACGGCGCCGTTGGCACCGGGCAGAATTTCCTGTCCGTCAGCATGCCGGACGATCTCCGTTTCCGCCGGGGGCTGATACCAGAGGTTATAATAAAGCATGGCCAGCACACCTGCGAGCATGGCTGCGACCGCTCCATACCGGAGCCATTGGCGTTTCAGCAAGGGAACACGCACCGGAGCCGTATGCACCATGGCGCTCCTGGCCGACATTATCCGTTGATAGAGCACTTCCCAGGCTGGTTCGGAGCGCCCGTCCTGTTGTGCATATTCATCGAGCAACTGGTTAACGTAATCCGCCGGCAAATCATTCTCGCCTGCAGCCGCCATCCGGTCCGTCAGTTCCCGGCGTTCCGCGTCAGTAGCTGTCTGTTCGGAGAAGCGGCTTAATAAATAAATTAAACGTTCCTGTTCCAATTGCGTAAGTATTCAATAAGTAAATGGGGAAAATGGCTGGATGTACTATGAAAATGGTAAAAAAAAATTCAATTCCCTGAAAAAGCCAGGAAAAACAGCACCGCGAGCTCGGTACCGTTAGTTTTGTCCCGCAGGACGTTAGTGGCGCCGGCGAGCAGGTTACGAACCGTATTGGGGGAGATTCCGAGCCGTTGCGCGGCTTCGTTGCGGCTCAGGCCTTCCATGCGGATAAGCCTGAAAACCTGCGCCTGTTGTGGGGTTAAATGTTGCAGCGAGTCCTGGATCAAGGCCAGGCGGGCTTCCATTCTGATCTTTTCATGTACGCCTTCATCACCCTCATCGCCATAAAATTCCAGGATGGCGCCTTCTTTCTTTTTCTGCATGGCCAATTGCCGGAAATAGGCAAACAGCACGTTCCGGAACACCTGGTAAAGATATCCCTTCGCCTGTTCCAGTTCCTGCAGGTATGCCCGTTTCTCCCAAATCCTGATAAAAGTTTCCTGCACAACTTCTTCCGCAACTTCCCGCGACCCCGAAAGCTTCAGGCCTGCGTTGTAAAAAGGCATACGGTACCGTTCGAACAATAACCGGAAGGCCTGTTCATCACCCGCTGCCACGCTGTTCAGCAAATCCTTGTCATCATATGGAAGCAACCCCGCCAATTACTGCAATAAATTTCGCCAAGAGACAAATATAATAATTAAAACAGACGGAAATCAGTAATGATGGAAGGCCTGCGGAAGATATGCCTAAAAAAAAGCGATCCAAACCGGACCGCTTTTCCTATTCTTTATCATGCATCCGGAATCTCCGGTTCCACGAGTCTGGCCAGTTTTTCCAGGGATTCCTGCCAGCCGAGGTAGCAAAATTCTACGGGAATGGCAGGCGGGATACCTTCCTGCGTAATGTTGATCTCGGTTCCGGCGATGGTTTTGCGCATGGAAATAGTGGTGATCATTTCGCCCGGGAGGTTTGGATCTTCGAACGTATCCGTATATTTTAACAGTTCACCGGGTTTGAATTCCAGGTATTTGCCGCCGAAAGCATGGCTGTTGCCGGTGGAGAAGTTCTGGAACGACATCCGGAAGGAGCCGCCCTGCCGGGCGTCCTGCTCGTGTACGGTGCAAACAAAACCGTAGGGCGGAAGCCAGGATGCAATGGCGGCGGATTCCGTGAAAGCGCGGAAAACCTTTTCCGGCGTCGTTTTTAGCATTCTGTGGAAAGAAACTGAATTGGCTGACATAAGATCTTTTTTTTGGGTCCTACTCATCTGGCTTTTCGGTTTCGCCCGTTTTTGAAGTGGTTGCTGCTCCACCGGTATCGATCGTTTGTTTTACAAAAGTGGTGGTAAAAACCGACATCCGGGGTGGCCGGATACGACAAATCCGGGGTAAAATGCGACCTGGCGCAAAAAAGCCCGGCGCTTCACAGCAACCGGGCCCTATTCTAACAAGTAATCAATTATCGCGTGGCTCAATCCACATCCTTGGCCCCGTAGGCCCTTCCCGGGCTCACGATATATTTCCCGGCGCCGGCGGTGAAATGCACCGTATTGTTGCCGGCCACCACGCCGGTATTGAAATGCAGCGTACCGCCTTCCTGGCGTATATTCCAGAAACCGGGCTTTAGTCCGGCCAATACCACCTGCCAGGATGCGCCGGCAGGCACTTCCACTGTAAAAGCAGCGTCCGCGTCCGCAGCATTTGCACTCATGCAGATTACGCGGTCGGCCACGGTCAGCTGGTACATCCCATTATGCTCGCGGAATTGCAGGGGCAAGGGTTTGGCATCGCCTTCCGCCATCTGGAACACGGTGAGGAATTTGTCCCGCGCCTGCGGCTCCGCCGGTGTTACCATCATGCGGAAAGCGCTGGCTTCCGGCTTGGTGGATTTCACTTCGAAGCGGGTGCCGAAGGTACTGTTGGCATCCGCACCGGCCAGCACTTCAAGCTTGCGCGCGCCGGCGGCAGGAAGGAGCATTTGCACGTGGGTTTTACCTTCCGCCCCGTTCAAAGCATTGCGTAATACCCAGGTATCACCCGAGGTTTGCGGCTGTTGCAGGGTATTGATCTGCCAGTATTTTTTGAAAGCAGGATCGGCGGTGGTCATATCGTCGGTGAGGATAATGATGGCCGGCACATCTTCCCGGAACAGATTCAAAAACATGAAACCGCGCGCGTATTGCGACATCTTGGAAGAATACGCCCCGGTCAGATCGGCTTTGAAATAACTGAAGGCGGGCTTTTCAGCCGAGGGGCCAAAAGCGCCCGACATCACCTTCCCGTTGTCGAACCAGGGGTCCGTGGTGGTTTCCGCCATCGACTGCGGGAAGCGCTGGTTGAAGCGGGTACCACCATCCTGGAGCTTTGTGCGGAAGCGCAGCTTCTCCTGCGGGTCAACGGCCAGCATCATGCTATGCGCGATCGATCTTTTATTGAAATTGAAATCGTAAGGCGTACCGTATGAAAGATATAACCCGATATCCCCCACCTGGATGCCGTGATGATAGATTTGCAGCGCACCCGCATCTGCATGCTGGTGGTTGGCGAAATGATAACCACCGCCTTTGATCTCGGCGATCACATCTTTGCTTTCCGGCTTATTGTTCCAGCCGGTACGTGCCACCACGCCGCCGAGCACTTTGCCGAAATCCTTCGTCAACGGCAGTTTCGTGAGATCATGATCCGCCGGCAAAGCGGGATCGTTTACCAGCAGGAACAACACGGGATTGTCAGGCAACCCGCCCTGCCGCTGGAACTCCGCTTTCAGCAAGGGATCGTTGGCATACGCGTAGCTGAGGAGCATGGCCATCGGTTGCTTCCAGTAGAGCGGGGTGTTGCTGCCGCCTTTTACGGAGAACATGTCGCCGTCGCGGAGCATGTACCCGTCGGGCAGGCGCATGTAAAGCCAATAGTACGGGAGGTGTTTGATGTTATCGTCGAAAACGGGATGGCCCGTCATCCGGTAAAACAGCCAAACGGCGTGCATTTCCCACATAAGACGGTAGGCTCCGTAGTCGACGCCCTGGTTATGCCGCGGCGATTCGTATTCGAATTTGCGCATAGGCGCCAGTTCTTCCAGCACGGTGTACGCCGTGTATTTGTATGGCAGCGGATCTTCGTCGTACATGGCGATGGCCATGGCCAGGAGGTCGCGGCTGATCTGGGCTTCGTTGCCATGGCCGTTGATGATGCTGTCCATAAACGGCGGCCACCCGATCTCCATGTCACGCGCCAGGCGGAGCATATGGAACCGGAGGTTTTTACGGTCGGGTTCGCCCAGCAGATCGTAACACCAGTCATACACCAGCGCCGCCACGTAAATGGAACGCCCGATTTCGCGGGTGATATCGCCGTAGGTGACGTTCCCGAATTCCAGCACCGACAAATAATCGGCCATGAGCTTCGACGCTTCGCGGCCAACGGTTTTGTCGCCGGTCATGAGATAATAGAATGCCTTTGTTTCCACGGCTTTCTCCACATCTTCCCGGTAAAAAATCTCTTCATTGGGATTGAAATCAAAACGGAAGGGAACGATAGCGGCAGCATGCACTTTATCCCAGACGGCTTTGTTCTCCCCTTGCATCAGGCGCGCCTTCACAACAGGCAGAGATTGCGGCGTCACCCAGATTCTGGGATGCCCCGCAGGCGGCGTGATCCCGGGCGTATAGCGTTGCGCCTTCTCCGGGATGGCCGGATCGTTGGCATTCTTCCATTCGATATATCCCAGGCGCACGCCTTCCGGCAACCAGATCTTCACCTGCTCTTCCTTCGCTTCCATATCGAACTTACCGCTTACCTGGTGGTTGCCATGATATGCGTCAAACAAAATTCGTTTGGTAGGACGGCGGCCGCCGATCTGTATTTTGACATGCGCGGCAGCAGCGGGCGTACCTTCCTTTTCGGGAACCGCCCAGGTCGATAATTCATACAACCCGGCGGCCGGTACTTTCACCGTGAAGGTGAGATCCGCCGGGCGGCCGGCTTTCGCATCTTTCTTCAGCCCCACCAGTTTCCCTTTACCATCCGCCGCATTCACCACCGCCACGGAGTTTCTGTTGAGCTTCGCGCGGCTGGCGGGCTGGCGGTTTACATACTTATCTCCCACCACCGCCGGGTAAGCCTGGGAGAAAACGGTCATTGAAACGAAGTTCAACAACACACAAATAACTACACCTGTTTTCAATTTCATATGCATTTTCTATTCCATCTCTCGTATGTTGATAAAAGCCGGATTCCCCGGAGCATTCGCCCCCGGGGAACCGGCACAAACTACAGTCCTGATACTAATACCCCAGGTTCTTTCTCATATTCGGATTGGCCGCCAGTTCCGCTTCCGGGATCGGCTGCAATCTTCTGAAATCCGTCGTTTTTACTTCCACGTAAGACGAATGCGCCTTCACGCCCATGTTGGGCCGGTTAAAGGTAGCATTCTGCCGGTAGAGATCGAACAGCCGCAGCCCTTCGAATGCCAGCTCCTTCCTCCGCTCCGTAATAGTGGCATCCACGAGGGCCTGGCCGGTAAGCGCGTAGCCCGCGAAAGATGCATCGCGGTTTTGCGCCACCATGTTCAGGTATTTCTGTCCCTCGGTATCGTTGCCCAGGCGGGCATGCGATTCGGCCAGGATGAGGAGCACCTCGGCATAGCGAAGCAGCTTCACTTCGTCGCGATCGGCGATGCCTGTGTTTTGATATTTATTCACGTAAAGCACATCCAGCCCGCCACGCTGGCCTGGTACGATCAGCCCGCGCCTCCGGTCGGTGGCGGCATAAAGATTATACAGCTCGTCGGTCACCAGCATATCGCCCACTGCAGCGCGGCTATAGATCGCGTCAAGCCCTTCCACGCCCAGGTTGGCGGTGGAGTTGTAATTCAGCTCGAAAATCGTTTCCAGCTTGTCTGTCCGCGCTACGTTGCCGCCCCAATAGGTATTGAATGCGGCTTCGGTTCCGGCAAGACTGTACCCTCCGTCTTTCTCCACGATCGCGGCCGCGTCCCTGGCTTTGGCCCATTCGCCCATATAGAGGTAAGCGCGGGCCTGGAGGGCTTTGGCGGCGTATTTGGAGAAGAAATTGGAGTTATTGGGATGGATCGTCATGCCCGTGGCCGGCATCAGTTCATACGCCTTTTCAAGATCGCTCACGATCTGGGCGTACACTTCACTCACTTTATTCCGCGCGGGTTTTATGAGCGCGCCGGTTTCGCTGGAAGGCAGCGTTACCACGGGTACGCCATCCGCTTCGGGATTCTCCGCATATGGTTTCGCGAAGTAATTCACGAGGTAGAAGTAACAGATGGCGCGCAGCGCATGTGCTTCGCCGGCCATCTGGTTAACGTTATTGCTGGCGGTCAGCTGCGAACTGATGACGCGGTTGGCCTGCTGGATGGCGATATAGGCATTCGCCCAGATGCCCGCGGCCTCGGCGGAAGAACCCACGAAAGTATAGTTGTTCATGGGAACGAGCCGGTTGGAATTGGAGATGGACAGGTAAACGTTATCCGCCAGCAGATCGCCGAACAGCGGCACGTTGCGCCCGAAAAGCAAAGTTGGCGTCATGGCGCGGTAGGCGCCGTTCATCGCTTCCAGCATGTTGCCTTCCGTCAGGATCGCACTGCCTACCGAAACGCTGAGGGAAGGTTCTTCGTCGAGAAAGCTCTTGCCACAGGAAGCCGCCGTCATCGTCATGGCAGCCAGTATCGCTATATATGCATTTCTTTTCTTCATGTGTCAGTTTTTTAAAGTCCCACGTTAATGCCGAAGGTGAATGTTTTGTACTGGAACATATCCTGCGTGTCCAGGCCGCTATACCCTACTTCCGGGTCGAAAGGCAGGCGCTTGTCGAACGTCCAGGTGGCGAGGTTGGTTGCGCGTGCATACACCTGCAGTTTGGACACCCCGATCCGTTTGATCGCCGCGAGATTGTTGAAGTCGTATCCCACCTGCACGTTTTTCAGGCGGATGTGATCGCCCTTATACAGCCTGTAGGTGCTGGGCGTGATATCCTGCCCCTGGGTGTATTTCGGCACATCGGTAACCTGACCGGGCGTTGTCCAGCGGTTGTCGTAGATATACTGGTACTTGTTGTTGGTGTAATAATTACCTACGGTGAAGTACACGTCGGAAGCAGAAAGCACCGAATACCCGAGCGCATAGTTGAAGTCTACGCCCAGCGAAATATTCTTATACGTGAACATGTTAAAGAAACCGCCCGTGGCCCTGGGAATGGAATAGCGGTCCAGCGGGAACATTTTCGCTTCGCCGGATTTATCCGTTTTGGCGGAATGCGTTCCATCAGTATAATATAAAATCGCACCGGTTTGCGGATCTACGCCCGCGAATTCGCGCATGTAGAACTGGTTGAAGCTATGTCCTTCCTTCAGGTAGAAGTTGCCGTTCTGCTCCGCCGTGTTGGGCGGCAGCTTGGTGATTTCGTTCCGGTTGAAGGCAGCGTTGATGTTGCTGTTCCAGTTGAAATCCTTCACCCGAACCAGGTCGCCGCGCAGCATGAACTCCCAGCCTTTGTTCGCCATCGCGCCGATGTTCTGCTTCACGCTGGTGAAACCCGTCACGCGGGACGCGGGCATGTCCTGGATCAGGCCGTTGATGTTGTTATAGTAATAGTCGACAGACAGCATAAAACGGTTCTTCGCAAATCCGAAATCAGCACCTACGTCGAATTTGTTCGACGTTTCCCAGGTGAGGTCCAGGTTGCCGAGGGCGCTGAACGATTGCCCGATCACGCCGGCATAGGCGAATCCCGCGCCATAAGTTACCTGGGGCAGCCATTGGTAGTTGCCAAGGCTCGCGTTGCCGGTGGTGCCGTAGGAAGAACGGAGCTTCAGGGCCGACAGTACTTTTTGTTTCGCAAAGAACTGCTCTTCGTGCACGTTCCAGGTGCCGCCTACCGACCAGAAGTTCGCGTACCGCTGGTTGGATGCAAAGCGGGAGGAACCATCGCGGCGGAGCGAAGCGTTCATCACATATTTATTCCGGTAGTTCACGCTGGCATTGCCGTAAGTGGAAACGAACGCGAAGTTGTTATAGTCCGCGTAAGCCGTATTCGCCGTACCGGCGTTCCCCAGGGCGGTGAGGCCTTCGTGGGCAGCAGGAAACCCGTAGCCGTCGGCCACCATGCGGTACTCACGGGAGCGCTGGGCTTCATAACCCACGGATGCTGTCACGTAGAAGTCGTTGGCCGGATCGATATCGAAGCGGTAATCGAGCTGGTTGCGGGTGAGCCAGTTGAAGATGCGGATATAAGCGTTGCGGGAGCGGCCTTTCAGGTTCGCGCCGTCGCCCATGATGGCATTGAGGAACTGGGTTTCTTCGTACGTATTATAGTCGGTGCTGACGTAAGTGGTGAAGTAAAGTTTATCCCATATGTTGTAACGGAGTTTCGCGTTGCCGAGGAGTTTCAGCAAAGACAACTGCTTTTTGTCGTTCTCGGACGTCCACAGCGGGTTGTATGGTGTGGAGAAGTTGATATCCCCGGTGGTTTTGGTGTTGATGGAACCGTCGTCGTTATACGCCAGCTGGAAAGGCCGGAGGGCGCGCGCGGCCCAAATGGGGTTGGCGGCGGTACGGTCGGTGCTGGGTGTGTTCTGCCCTACGTTGGAAGCGTTGAGGCCGATGGATAACTGGAGGCGCTTGCTGATCTGGTGATCCAGGTTCAGAAGGCCGGAAATCCGTTTCATATCCGAGCCGATGGTAGTGGCTTCCTGGTTGAAGTAGCCTGCGGAAGCGAAGAATTTCGTTTTCTCGTTCCCTCCGTTGAGGCTCACGTTATATTGTTGCTGTTTGCCGGTGCGGGTTACCAGGTCGTACCAATCGTTGCTTTTGCCGCTGTTGAGGCCGAAACGCTCCGCCGTAGCTTCGATCTGGTCGGGCGTGTTGCCGGCGTTGGCCAGGGCTTCGCGGAAAAGTTCCGCATAGTGTTCCGGGCTGAGGGGCCGGCCTGCGTAAGGCAAAGGTATCTCGCTGGACATGCCGCTTTCCGCATCCACCCGGATCTGTGTTTTACCGGATTTACCGCGTTTGGTAGTAATGAGGATAACGCCTGCCGCCCCCCTCGAACCGTATACCGCCGTCGCCGCCGCGTCTTTCAGCACGTCGATCCGCTCGATGTCGTTCTGGTTGAGGCCTGCGAGGGCGTTGGAAGTGGTGGAATAGGGAGAAAGCTGGCCGGTGTTGACGATCATGCCGTCGATCACGATCAGCGGGTTGTTATTGAGCTGCAGTGAGCTGGCGCCGCGGATGCGGATATCGATGTTGGCGCCGGGCTGGCCGCTGGTAACGGGAGCTGTGAGGCCCGCCACCTGGCCCTGCAGGGATTGCGCGAAGCTGGCGAAAGGTTTGTTCTCGAGAGTGATGCCGCTTACCGTGTTGATGGAACCGGTAGATGTGGCCGGCGTGAAGTTGCGGTAACCATCTGTAATTACCACTTCGCCGAGCGTACGGATGTCTTTTTCGAGTTGGATGTTGATGACGGATTGGCTGGCGGGCACCTGCCGGGTAACGTATCCGACCATTTTAAAGGTAAGGGACGCTCCTTCCGGTACGTCTTTGATGGAATAAAACCCGTTTCCGTCGGTGATCACGGCTTTGCTGGTGCCTGTGATGGCCACTACTACGCCCGGCATGGGGGCGCCTTCGTCGTCGGTAACGTTACCGGTCACGTTGATGGCAACAAAGCGTGAGGCGGATACCTCAACAGGCCATCCATAGGCAGCGGCAGGTAAAATACCGGCGCTCATCACCGCCAGGCAAAGGGCGGCAGCTTTAACGGCTGCCGATTTGCGGACAGTGGCCAGACGTGCATTTTTCCCGATATGAATTGTACGATCCATACTTCAGTGAAATAGAAGATTAGTTAATAGAATTATTACTGTTGTACTCCTTTGAAAAAATCCCCTGCATACATACGGAGAAATATGTAGCCGCTATCTTAACATGTCTGATGATGCCATAGGCAATATTTCGTGCAACCCCTCCATTCGCCCGGTATGGGAAAAGCGTAGCCTGTCCGGCCCCAAAGCCGGCACAAATAACAATCGCTGAAAATTTTTGAATAGATGCGTACTCCGTCTCTCCCCGACGCCTCCTGGTGGAATTTGCTTTCTTTTTGGTTGAATAACTATGTAAACAAATATATAGCTTTTATGTAAACATAATACCCTTTACAGCTATTTCTTCAAAAAAATATTTCCGGGGTTGTAAGATATTGTATTTCAATTGCACACAAGATGGAAACGGAAATATTGTATACAATTATGCTACTATCCAGTAAACACAGTTGACGAAAAACCGCGCATAAAAAAACCTCCGGCCATGGTCCAATCCATCACCGGAGGGCTTTTCTATACCTGTAATCAATCTCTATTCTTCTTCATCTCCCGCACCATGCTGCGCACCACAAACCCCAGGAGCCCCACCACCAACACGATCCCCAACCACACCCACCGCTTCGAGGTGAAAAAGGTCTTGCTTTCTCCACCTGCCTCATCTTTCTGCAATACCACCGGATCTCCCGGCGCCAACACCTCCCCCGCCAGCCTGCGGTACTTCGTCGCGAAATACGCCGCATCGTATACCGGCGCCCGTTGCCCCAGAGCCCCGCCGCGCAGGGCGTAGCGCCCCGGCTCCAACTGCGCGGTCATCCCCCACTCATCCTGCCACAATTCCGCATCGCCGGGCACCAGCGGCGGGTTATCGCCGTTTTCGACCTGCACCACCAGGCTGTCGCACGCTTCCGCTTCCCGCAGCGGGAACCGGTTGACCGAATCTTCAGAACTTACGCTGCCGAACGCCAGCTGCCTTTCCCGCCCGTTCTCTATGGCAAATAAAACCGCATCCCGGCGGTACATCTGCGGCTGCAGGAATTGCAGGCGCAGCTCCGACAGCGGGTAAGCAGCCGGCAATACGACCAGGAAGCGGTCGGTACGACGATCTTTTCCTTTCAACAACTGCATCGGCACACCGCCAATCCGGCGGATCACTTCGCGGCGGTCCGCATCCCTGCGGAAACCCACGCAATTGAAAAGTATTGGTGCGCTGGCGCTGTCGTTGATCACCAGCCGGAAATACCGGAAACCGGACACCGGCAGCGTAATCGTTTCTTCGATGATGGTATCTTTCCCTTTCACGGGCACCGCCGCCGCGGGGTCCAGCTGGAAGGGCGGGCGCAGCGCATACCACAGCTGCCTGTCATTGCTGCCCGTAAGCACCACGTTCTTTTTCACGGCCGTATTGGCGTACCGCAGCCCGAATTCCCGGATAGCCTGCTGCGGCTTCGGCTCGAATACGATCACCGTTTCCTTGCCGGGAACGAATACCAGTTCCGGCGTGGCATAGGCTATGAAGTCGCCTTCCGACAGCCATTCGTAATTCCGCTCGATGAAATAAGGGATCTCCGCGGAATCCCGGAAGATCCGGATATCCCATTCGCCGTTGCGCCAGGCTTTGGCGCTGAGCGCGGGCGTTACCGGGATACGGTAAAATCCGGCGGACCGCACCTCCGGCAACGGCGCTTCCCACTCAAATTCAGGGCGCTCCTGCGCGGAGGTTCCCATCACGGCCAGTAATATGCTGATGCTAATCAGGCAGCTTTTCTTCATTTTGCTCAGGTAGATCATCCGTGAGAATAATTTTCTTTAACCGTTGATACATGAAAGATATCAGCAATAATAATATACCCAGCGAAATAAATGCCGCAATCTTCCCGCCTTCACCCAATCCCCTCAAATCGAACAGGAACAGCTTCAGCAAGGTAACGGCGAATACCGCGATGGCCACGATCCGCAGGTCGCGCGACTTCATCCGCAGCCCCATAAACATCAGCCCAAATGCGAACAGGCCCCACAATAATGCATACCCGGTACGGTGAACGGTGCTTAACGTTTCTTCCGCCGCCACCGGTGCGCGCAGCATCACGGCGATATGCGACAGCTCCGCGCTGAGCACGAACAGCGTAAGGAATGGCAGGAACCAGTTCAAAAGCATATGTATGGATTCCTGCTTCAAACCTAAAACCGCCTTGCGGAATTCCACCATCAGCCAAACCAGCAAACCGATCTGCACGTAATGCAGCAGGAAGCCCCAGCGCGGCATGTCTCCCAACAACACCAGCGTTCTCACCTTCACCACGGCCAGGTTATAATACACGAGATAAGCGACGCCCGCCAGGAAAGCCAATACAGCCAACACCCCGGCGCCTTTATCCTGCCGGCGGTTGGCCACCGCTATCAGCGCAGCCAGGTACCCGAAGTTGAAAATCCCTGTAGCCACGGGCGTCAACGCCGGGCGCGTAGTATTCACCTGCTCCACGATCTCCAGCATCACCACAATATACAGCACCAGCACAAACACCACCTGCAGGCAGCGCACCATCATCCCGGATGTAACGCCCGGAAAAAACGGCGATTCCGTTGCCTGTTGCCGCACCTGCCGCAATAACAGATGAATGGCCGCCACCGCAACGATCCCCGTCACGAAGGCTTTATTGATGACCGGCGATAACCCGCCGGCAAAATATAATTGCCGCCAGTCCATCGCCAGGCTGATCAACATCAGCACCAGCACGGCCATCGACGCGTATTTCATCTGCACGATCCCCGACTTCCCGTACAACCAGAAAATCAGCACAGCTTCCGCCGCCCAGAACAGCGTGATGTAATTCCCTTCCAGCTGCACGGGAGCGGCCAGGCTCATGAAAGTGAGCACCAGCCCGATCAGCAGGTACACCAGCGTACGGTCGGCGCGGCGGTTGCGGAACAGTAACCACGCAAATACGCAGTTGAACACCGCCATGAGCGCGGTGAACAATCCCTGCCAGTTGTTCCAGCCGAGTTTATCCAGGAGCACCATGCCTACGCCGTAGAAGAAAAAGGTGTTACTGAGGAGGATACCGATTTCCAACCCGCCGAAACGCATGCCATTGCGCACATTATTGACCACGTTCATGAGGAAGAACACGAAATAATGCAGCATCGCAAAAAGGAATACCGTAGCTACATCCGGCAATTTGATGTATTCGCTTCCCAACGCGCCGGAAAACATCCATCCGAGGAAAATCAACAATGTAATGCCGTAGCAGATGATGTTGACGATACTCCACTTCTTGAAATACGCCAGCACGAGCATGCCGGTGTTCAGGATCAGCACCCAGGAGAAGAAAACCGGCAGGTTGCCCTGGCCAGTGGTAACCATAAACGGCGCGCCGAACCCGCCAAGGATAGCCAGCACGGCCAATTCGCGGCGGTCGTAGCTGACAGACAAAAACACGGTAAACGCCGTGATGAGCACCGCCAGCAGGAACGCCGCCGTTTGCCCGACCAGTTGATATTGATGGAATGCGATGGACACGGTGAAATACAGCACGGCCACGCCGCCGCCTACCAGCACGGAGCTGAAAGCCGCAAAGGATTTGCGCATGCGGTGCGCCAGGGCGATGAGCGCCGCACCGCAAAGGAATCCGATGAAAGTGCGGCCGATTTCGTTGATCCAGTTTTTATCGATGGCGAACTTGAGGAAGAAGCCGATACCGATCACGAGGATGGCGATACCGATTTTGTTGAACAGGTTTTCGCCGATGAATTTTTCGAGATCGGGATTTTTATCCATGAATTTTTCCAGGAAGGAAGGCTGCGGCTCCTCCGGGATATACCTTTCTTCCTGGCGCGCTTCGGCCGCCTGGAAAGCCTCCTGCATGGCAGCTCTGGTTTCCGCCGGCTCCGGTACCGGAGAAAGGGGTTCCGGTATCGGCGGGGCAGGCTCCGGAGGAACGGGGGAACGTGCCCCTGATTCCAGGGAGATCTTCGGAGAAAACTGGGCTTGCGGTGCCGGAGGGGTCGCCTTCTCTTCCGCCTCCTGCCGCATTTGCTCCAGCCGCAGGGAAATATCTTTTAGTTTCGCATCAACTTTACCCTGGTTCGACCATATCATTACCAGGATCACGATCAACAGCACAAAGATGAGTGTCAGCATAGGACATTGGGATTATTCCGGTAAATATAAACATTTGTCCATATCCCCTGCCACGCAATCCTGCCGGTTCAAATGCAACTGAAAATCAGCCTGAATTCCCACCGCCACAGGGCATCCGAAAATTGAGTAAGTTTATGGCATGAAACGAGCCACCCGTGCCGACAAAGCCCTCGTCACCGCCATCCTCACCCAGTCATTCGCGCACAACCGCAGTGTGCTGGCCGCGGTGCGCAGGAAAGGCGATACGCAAAAGCATATCCGCGGGCTGATGGAATACGCTTTCGAACTGTGCATCCGGTATGGCGATGTGTTGCTGTCCGACGACCGGCAGGGTTGCGCGCTGCTGCTTTACCCGGACCGCAAACCCGAAAACTTATACACCCGCTGGCTGGATCTCAGGCTGGTCTGGCAGTCCATCGGGTGGAAGAACCTCGCGAAAGTGAAAGCCCGGCGGCAACTGGTGCAGGCCGTACGCCCGGAGGTGCCCATGGCGTATCTCTGGTTCATCGGCGTGCAGCCGGACCGGCGGCGCGGCGGCACCGGCGGGAAACTGCTGCAGGAAGTAAAGCATATCGCGGAAAAGATGCAGCGCCCCGTCTACCTCGAAACATCCGCTCCCGAAAATGTGCA